>NCCT01000044.1:0-21623 GCA_002279795.1 Hydrogenophilales bacterium 12-61-10 | reverse complement strand
GCGCCGGGCAAGGCCGCGCAGTCAGCGCGTGGCAGCGCCTGCAACTGCGCAGGCGAGACATCGTCGGCCACATCCAGCGGATCGACCCGATGCGGCATGCCCTGCGCCACATCGACTTCCGCGCCGTGCGCGTCAGCCGCAAGCGTGTGATAAGCCGCGTCGGTGTACACGCCCTGATGAACATGCAAAAAGCTCGCGTGATTAAACTGCACCGCGCCCGCGTGCGCGTGCGCGTGGATGAACGGCGCCATCGCTTGCAGGGCGACGAGCAGCCAGAGCATCAAAAATCGCTTCAATCGGTGCGGCATGGTTGAGGTCAGTAAAGGTTGGCCCGAGGTCAAAGAACAGGCTGCGGCAGGTCGGCGGGCGCGGGTCGGCGCTGACGAACCTGTAAACAGAGGCACATCCTGACACAGGATTCTTAAGATGGCCTTAAGTCAGGGGTGCCCCTGCCCAGGTTCGGCTCCGAAGTAGCGGTGGCTTCCCGGTGTGGCTGCCAACCCTGCTTTAATCCCCCTATTCCTCGTGCCGCACAGGCAGCTGGTTGAGCTGATCCCGGCGTGCCGGCCAGTCCGGCATGAATCGGTCCACCAGGGAAATGAACCGGGCATTGTGCGTAACCAGTGCGTACGGAAGGCGAGACCCGCATCGGCTTGCCGGCATTCATCTTGTCGTGGCGACGCCTTCTTAAGGTTTTCCTAAGCTGACGCGCCTACAGTCTGCTGCATTCCCTCACAGTGAACAGTCATGCCGCAGGCACCCGCACTTCATTCATCCACCCGGCAGCAGCGCGCGTTCGATCCCTTGCCGGGATTGCCGCACTGGGCGGGCGAGCCGCGCGAGCCCAGTTTTTCCTTGATGCCCGGCTTAATCGGCCTGCACATGGCGGCGCGGGTGTTTCACCCGCTCCGCGGCGAACGGGTGGCGCCAGCAGGCTCACCGCCAAGCAGCATTTGCCGGCTGAAAAGGGGCTGACGCAGAATGAAGCGGCAGCTCCGCAGCCTGGAAGATAGAATCGGATCATGCGTATTTTGTTGGTGGAAGACGACCGGATGCTGGGTGATGGCTTGCAGGCCGGGCTGACGCAGGCGGGCTACGCGGTCGACTGGCTGCGTGACGGCGAGGCGGCGGTGGCGGCGCTGTCGACCGAACGCTTTGCGGCGGTGGTGCTCGACCTCGGCCTGCCAAAGCGCGACGGCCTGTCGGTGCTGCAATGGCTGCGCGCTCGCCATGACGCGACGCCGGTGCTGATTCTGACCGCGCGCGACCAGCTCGAAGACAAGGTGCGCGGGCTTGATCTGGGCGCCGACGACTATGTGCTGAAGCCGTTCGATCTCGACGAAATCGCCGCTCGCCTGCGCGCGCTGGTACGGCGCGCGCACGGCCGCCCGCAACCGCTGCTGAGTTTGGGCGAGGTCGAGCTCGACCCGGCGGCACGCAGCGTGACCTGTGCCGGGCTGGCCGTTGAACTGACCCCGCGCGAATTCGACCTGCTGCAACTGCTGCTGGAAAACAGCGGCCGGGTGCTGACGCGGCGCGCGCTGGAAGAACAGCTTTACACCTGGAACGACGCGGTCGACAGTAACGCGCTCGAAGTGCATATCCACCATCTGCGCAAAAAGCTCGGCAACGAGCTGATCCGCACCGTGCGCGGCGTCGGCTACATGGCGTCGGCCACGCCCCCGGCATGAGCGGCGCGGCGCCCTATTCGCTGCGCCGCCGCATGGTGTGGCTGCTGACCGGCGCGGTGGCGGCCATCTGGCTGGTGTCGGCGTGGGTGGTGTACCAGCGCGCGCACCACGCGGCCGATGCCTTGCTCGACAGCCAGCTGACGCAGGTGGCGCAAACGCTGCTGGCGATCGTGGCGGGCGGCGAAGTGGAGCATTTCGTCAAGGAACTGCACGCACACGCAGGGCGCAACCCGGTGCCGATCGTGTTCGAAATCTGGCATGCGGAAGACGGCGCGATGCAGCGTCTGGTGACGTCGCCCGGCCACCAGGCATTCGAGGCCAACCTGCCGGACGGATTCAGCGAACACCCTTACCAAAACGCGCGCTGGCGCTTTTACGCGGTGCAGGACGACGCTGCCCGATACCGCGTCGTGGTCGCGCAGGCGCATGCAGCACGCGTGCAGCTGGCGCGCGAGATCGGCCTGTCGCTGCTGGTTCCGGCAGCGCTCGCCCTGCCGCTGATGGCGTTGGCCGTGTGGTGGGGCGTCGGTCGCTCGTTACGGCCGGTCGATATCGTCGCGCGACAGGTCGGCGCGCTCGACGCGCAGGCGCTGAGTCCACTCGATGCATCGACGCCCTTGCCCAGCGAAATCGCCCCGCTGCGCGGCGCACTCAACGCCCTGATCCAGCGCGTCGCCGAAGCGTTCGACAACGAACGCCGCTTCACCGCCGATGCCGCGCACGAACTGCGCACGCCACTGGCGGCCCTGAAGGTGCAGGCGCAGGTGGCGATGCGCGCGCAAACGGCCGACAGTCGGCAGCACGCGCTGACGCAGGTGACGGCCGGCGTCGACCGCATGACGCATCTGGTCGAGCAACTGCTGACGCTGGCGCGCGTCGACCCGGCCAGTCAGGGCAAGCCTGCTGCGCCCCTGGACCCGGCTGCCAGCATCGCCGCGGTCTGCGCCGAGCTGCTGCCGCTGGCGCAGCGTCAGTCGCAATCGCTGGACCTGGAGATGGCGGCGGGCTGCCAGGTGGCCATGAGCGAGGCGTGGTTGCGGATTGCGCTGCGCAATATGATCGACAACGCCTTGCGCTATGCCGGCGCGGGTGCGCGCGTCGAGGTCCGGCTGGCGCGCAGCGGATCGGCCTGCAGCCTCAGCGTGGCCGATAACGGGCCGGGCGTGGCGCCCGCGCTGCGCTCGCAATTGAGCGCCCGGTTCGTGCGCGGCGAGGTCGAGGCGGAAGGCTGCGGCCTCGGGCTGTCGATCGTCGCCCGCATTGCCGCCTTGTCGCACGCTCAACTCGAACTGGGCGACGGCCTGCCGCGCGCGGAGGGCGGCCACGGGCTGGCGGTTTCGCTGCGATTCGGTGAAACACGGGCCTAGGACCGGCCTGAGCTGCGCGCACGGCCTGTTAGAATGCGGCCTTTGTTGAACCGGCTCTTTTCATGACCGCCCTCAAGAACGACACCTTTCTGCGCGCGCTGATGCGCCAGCCCACCGATTACACTCCGCTCTGGCTGATGCGCCAGGCCGGCCGCTATCTGCCGGAATACAACGCCACCCGCGCACGTGCCGGCGATTTTCTGACTCTGTGCAAATCGCCCGACCTGGCGACCGAAGTGACGCTGCAGCCGCTGGCGCGCTACCCGCTCGACGCCGCCATCCTGTTCTCCGACATTCTCACCGTGCCCGACGCGATGGGGCTGGGGCTGTACTTTTCCCAGGGCGAAGGCCCACGTTTCGAGCGTCCGCTGCGCGACGAATGGGAAATCCGCGACCTCACCGCGCCCGACCCGACCGACAAGCTGGGTTATGTGATGGATGCAGTCAAAAGCATCCGCCGTGCACTCGACGGCTCGGTGCCGCTGATCGGGTTTTCCGGCAGCCCGTATACGCTGGCGTGCTACATGGTCGAAGGCGGCAGCTCGGACGACTACCGCCATATCAAAACCATGCTGTACAGCCGCCCCGACTTGCTGCACCGCATTCTCGAAATCAACACCCGCGCAGTGATCGACTACCTCAACGCGCAGATCGAAGCTGGCGCGCAGGCCGTGATGATTTTCGACTCCTGGGGCGGCAGCCTCACCCCGCACGCCTACAAGGAGTTCTCGCTCGACTACATGGAGCGCATCGTCGCCGGCCTGATCAAGGAACGCGAAGGCCGCCGCGTGCCGAGCATCGTGTTCACCAAAGGCGGCGGCAACTGGCTGGAAGCCATCGCGGCAATCGGCGCCGATGCCGTGGGGCTCGACTGGAGCACCGACATCGGCCAGGCCCGTCACCGCGTCGGCGGCCAGGTCGCGCTGCAAGGCAACCTCGACCCCAACGTGCTGCACGGCACGCCGGACATCATCCGCAGTGAAGTCGGACACATCCTGCATGCCTACGGCAACCATCCCGGCCATGTGTTCAACCTCGGCCACGGCATTTCGCAGTTCACCGACCCCGAAAAAGTGAGCGTGCTGGTGGATGCCGTGCACAGCCAAAGCCGCGCGATTCGCGTCTGAGCCCGAACTTTTTCACGCAGCACCGCACTAACCCTTTCAATTTTCAAGGATTCGCCATGAAACGTGTTTTTATCAGCCTGTTTGCCCTCTTCATCAGCTTCGGCTTTGCCGTCGACCACGCCGAAGCCAAGCGCTTCGGCGGCGGTAAGTCCTTCGGCATGCAGCGCACCGCGCCTGCCAAGCAAACCGCAGCCCCCGCCTCCTCCCCGCAACAGGGCGCCGCTCCCGCAGCTGCGGCCAAGAAAAACAGCTGGATGGGCCCAATGCGCTGTTTTCCCATCTGGGAATGGGCGAAGGCATGGCCAACTTCATGATGATGGCCTTGCTGGCACTGGGCGCGTTCATGCTGTTCCGCTGGTTCATGCGCCGTAACGCACCGGCCACTCCGGCCATGCAATACGCGGGTCTGCCGAACAACGGCGCTGCCACGTTTGACCAAACTCCCGCGTTCGGCGGCAGCAGCGCGGCCAGCACCGGCACCTTCCCGCCTGGTTTTGATGCAGAGGCTTTCGCGCGCGAAGCCAAACTCAACTTCATTCGCCTGCAGGCTGCGTTTGATTCCCGCAATCTGGATGATGTACGCGCCTTTACGGCGCCCGAGGTATTCGCTGAAATCAGCATGCAACTGGCCGAACGGGGCGACGCACCCCAGACGACTGATGTGCTGATGCTGAACGCCGACGTGCTGGAAGCGGTCGACGAAGGCAATCGCCACGTCGTCAGCGTGCGGTTTACGGGCCAGGTTCGCGAAGAAGAAGGCGTTGCGCCTGTCGCCATCGACGAAGTGTGGCACCTGAGCAAGCCCGTCAGCGGACAGGGCGGCTGGGTGATTGCCGGCATCCAACAGCAATAATCCGTAAAAACAGGGTCTTACGCACCATAAGAATGCGTAAGGCCCCCTGCAGGCCGGCTAAGTGGCAACTCACTTATGCACAGCAGTGGTGCAAACCGTCTTTTTTTGCATCAAGTCCTTGACAGCCGGCACCTGTTTATAAGTCTATGATAAATATCGATTTATCAGTTTGCCTGCTTTTTAGCCAATTGCCCGCATCCGCCTGAACACGGGGGTTAGGGAGGCTTCAAACCAAATCACCCACATAATTATCCACAGACTTCGTGGACAATACCGAATAAAACTTGCTAAACAGTTACTTAGCCAGCTTTCCAAGACTTCAAACCAGGAATCGCCGTTAAGTTATGCCGCCCATCCTCCAGGTCGCGCTCGATACGCCGTTGCACCGGTTATTCGACTATCGCCTGCCGGATCATCTGGACAGCGTGCCGCCCGGCAGCCTGGTCGAAGTCCCGTTTGGTCGCAAGCATCTGATTGGCGTTGCTCGCAAGCATCTGATTGGCGTTGCACTCGGCCAGTCAACCGATAGCGATATTCCATCCAGCAAGTTGCGCGACGTGGTCAGGGTGTTCGATGACCGCCCCGCGCTCTCGCCGGAAATCCTGCGTCTGGCGCAGTTTTGCTCCGACTACTACCACTACCCGCTGGGTGCGATTCTGCTTGCCACGCTGCCGCCGCGTCTGCGCAACGCAGCGCCGTATGAAGCGGCTCTGCCCTGGTTGGTGCTGACCGAAGCCGGACAGGCCGCCACGCCGGCGGCACGTGCCAAAGCCCAGCTTGTGCTGCTCGATGCTCTGCGAACGGGTCCGCAAACCCGCGAGGCAATCCGTGCCAATAAGCAGGGACGGCACGCGACGGCACTGATCGCAGCGGGCTGGGCCGAATGGGTGCGGCGCCCCCCGGCCGGTAACAGGATTCCGACAGCAGCAGCCCCGTCCGCAACCTTGGAGCAACACGCAGCCCTTGATCGCCTGCTACCCGCACTCGGGCAATTTGGCGTTCACCTGATTCATGGCGTGACGGGTAGCGGAAAAACCGAACTCTACCTGCGCCTGATCGACGTTGTTCTGCAACAAGGCCGGCAAGCCCTGGTGCTCATCCCCGAGATATCACTCACACCACAGCTGGAACAGCATTTTCGTCGCCGCTTTCCGGGGCGGCGCATCGCCACGCTGCACAGTGGCCTCAGCGAAGGGGCGCGCACCGAGAACTGGCTTGCCGCGCCCGATGCCGACTTGCTGCTCGGCACCCGGCTGTCGGTGTTTACCCCGCTACCGCGCCTCGGCCTGATCGTAGTCGACGAGGAACACGACCTGTCATTCAAGCAGCAAGATGGCCTGCGCTATTCAGCCCGCGACGTGGCGATCGCACGTGCACAACAGGCCGGCATCCCGGTTCTGCTGGGTTCAGCCACGCCCTCGCTGGAGAGCTATGCAAGCGCGCTGAGCGGCCGCTATCAGTTAATCGAGCTAAAGCAGCGCGCAGTCAGCCAGGCAACGCTTCCCGACATCGAGCTGTTTGATCTCAAACACATTCCGCTCGACAACGGGCTGACCCGGCCGGCTCTGCAGGCGCTGGAAACCACGCTGGCACGTGGCGAACAAAGCCTGGTTTTTCTCAACCGGCGCGGTTATGCCCCTGCGCTGTATTGCCCGAGTTGCGCATGGGTATCGCCCTGCCCCCGTTGCTCCGCCCGGCTGGTCTTGCACCAGTCCGCGCGCCGCCTTAAATGTCATCACTGCGGGTTTGAGTCGCGCATCCCGGCCGAATGCCCTGGCTGCGGCAACCCCGACCTGAAAGCACTCGGCCAGGGCACCCAGCGGCTGGAAGAAACCCTGACGGCCTTGTTACCCGCTGCACGCATCCGTCGCATCGACCGCGACAGCATGCGTCCACGCGCCTGGAGCGAATTGGGCGAAGCAGTCCATGGCGGAGCGGTCGACATTCTGGTGGGCACGCAAATGCTGGCCAAAGGCCATGACTTTCCCAATATGACACTGGCACTGATACTTGACACCGATGGTGCGCTTTTCAGCCCGGACTTTCGCGCGACCGAACGCCTGTTCGCGCAGCTGATGCAGGTGGCCGGACGCGCTGGGCGCGCTGACAAGCCCGGTCGCGTATTGATCCAGACAGCCTTCCCCGATCACCCTTTGTTCCGGTATTTGCAGCAGCACGATTATTCCGGCTACGCCCGCCTGTTGCTGGCAGAGCGCAAGCAACTGGATTTGCCGCCCGTCACGCGACAGGTTCTGCTACGCGCCGAAGCAGAATCAATGACAGCCGCCTTGACGTTTCTGCAGCAGGCTGCGCGCATCGCGCCTGCACATCCACAAGTCAGCATGTTTGCGGCAGTGCCTGCGCCCATGGCGCGCGTCGCCAATCTGGAACGCGCGCAACTTCTGATCCAATCGTGCTCCCGGCAGGCATTACAGTTTGTGGTGAGCGAATGGCGGGGGCAACTCGGCACCATCAAGCCGCGCATCGCTCGCTGGTCGCTCGATATCGATCCGCTGGTGTTCTGAGACGGCGTAGCTATCCGCCTGGCTGATACGGGCTCGTGAGCGGATGTGATGTCTGCCTGTGGGCTAGATGAAATAACCCAATTGCAAGTACGCGACAGAATCAGCGACGCGATATACAGACGCATATATTTAAGCCAAAAAAAACGGGAGCCGAAGCTCCCGTTTTTAACAGCTTATGTACGATTACTTGCCGTTATGCATCTCGACGCGGCGATTCTGCGCGCGGCCTTCTTTGGTCGCGTTGCTGGCAATCGGATCAGCTTCGCCATAACCCTTGGCAACGATACGATCAGCAGGTGCACCCTTTTTGATCATCGCGTTACGCACTGCGTCAGCGCGGCGTTGCGACAGTTTCAGGTTGTAGGCTTCCGAGCCAATGCTGTCTGCATAACCACGCAGTTCGAATTTTTCGACATTACGCTCCAGAACGTAGGCAACGGCCTGGTCGATTTTTGCATCGGCAGTCGGGCGCAGCGTGGCTTTATCGAAGTCGAAATTGACATCTTCAGACGACATGATGGGCTGGTCAGCCACAGGAGCCGGGGCCGGAGCCGGTTCAACGACAGGTGCGGGTGCAGCAACAGGCGCCTCTTGCACGACAGCCACTTCAGGTTCGCAACCGAGGGCGTTCACTTTGACGCCAGCCGGTGTGTTGGGGCACTTGTCGGTCCAGTCTTCGACTGTGTCCTTGTCCGCATCTTCAATCGCGCAGCCCTTGTCCAGAATTTGCTTGCCGGGGCAACCGATTGTGCGGTTGATATCTTTGCCGGTTGTCGATGGCACCTGGATCGCATCCGGGGAATGCTTGACCTCAGGCTTGTAAACGCCGGCACCCACATTGGAAGGGTCGTAGAAATAACCGTCAGCTGCATTGGCATTTACTGCGCCAACGGAAACAAGGGCTGCACTGATCAGGCTGAGAACGAGAGGGGTACGCATATGGATAGACTCCTGAGATTAATATAAAGAAATTTAAATCGTTGAATGTTGCAAAACGCACAACAACCTTAGAACTTATAGCTTATAGCGTTATGCCTGTAAACCATACCGGATTCCAAGCTTGATTGCGCCTCAACCATGCGCCTCTACTGGCAGTATCGCAACAATCAACTCTTATTGTTACTTTAATACCACATGAGATCAATTGTGAGCGTGCGTTACAGCACATAGCGATTCAAGTTAACAATGCAGCACCATCGCCTTGAGTTAATTAATTGATTCAGCGCAACTGATCTGGCGATTCAAGCGGGGAGCGTCGGGTCTGATCGCTGTGCAGTTCGGGCTGATACCAGCCAAGCTTCTCACGCAATTTGACGACATTACCGACGATGATCAACGTGGGCGCCTTCAATCCTGCAGCAGCGGCCAGCTCAGGCAAAGTGGCCAATGTTCCGGTGACGACGCGCTGTGTGGGCAATGTCCCCTGCTGGATGATCGCAGCCGGCGTACTCTGGTCGAGACCGTGCTTGACCAAGGCTTCACACAATAGCGGCAGTCCCTTCAACCCCATGTAAATCACGATGGTCTGGTCATGACGCGCAATGCCATCCCAGTTCATGTTGAACGTATTGTCCTTGAGATGCCCGGTCACGAATGCAACAGACTGTGCATAGTCACGGTGAGTCAAGGGTATACCGGCATACGAAGCTACGCCGGCAGCTGCTGTAATGCCTGGCACCACCTGGAATGGCACGCCATGCTCGACCAGCGTTTCGATTTCCTCTCCGCCGCGGCCGAAGATGAACGGATCGCCCCCCTTGAGACGCAGGGTCCGCTTGCCTTCTTTTGCCAGGCGAACCAGCAACAGGTTGATTTCCTCTTGCGGCACAGCATGGTCATCGCGTTCCTTGCCCACGTATATCCGCTCGGCGTCACGCCGGCACATGTCCAGAATCGGCTGAGAAACCAGCCGATCATGCACGATCACGTCTGCTTGCTGCATCAATCGAAGCGCACGGAAAGTCAGCAGATCAGGATTGCCTGGACCGGCTCCCACCAGATAAACCTCACCGCGACTGATGTCGTGGGTTGCCGCATCCGAGATCAGGGCTTCGAGCTGCTTTTCCGCTTCCACATCGCGACCGGAAAACACCATTTCCGCCACAGGAGATAAAAACACCTTTTCCCAGAAAGCTCGCCGCTGATCGGGTTTGATGGCGATGCGAACGCGGTCTTTCCATTTAGATGCCAAAGCGCCAAGTCGACCATAAGCAGCAGGAACCAGTGTTTCCAGACGTGCTCGCAACATGCGAGCCAGAACGGGTGACTCGCCGCCGCTGGATACGGCAATCATGATCGGCGACCGGTCGATAATCGACGGCAGTATGAAACTGCATAGTTCGGGCTTGTCTGCGACGTTTACCGGGATTTGACGGGAACGCGCCGCCTCGGAAATAACCTTGGCTCGAGCCAGATCCTCTTCCACCACGATAACGGCATCTTTGCCGTCCAGAAGCGAAGGTTGAAAGGTGTCGGCTACGCGGTTGACCCGCTCTGCGTTTGGCAAGCGTGCCCATGCCTCGTGAAGTTCAGATGCGGCAACATCCACACGGGCGCCAGCGCGCAAAAACAATTCTGCCTTGCGCGCGGCCGCTTCCGACCCGCCAACAACCAGACATTGGCGATCCCGCAAATCGAGGAATATGGGCAAATAATTCATGGCTTACTCGGTCGGTGAGGACTCAATAGTCTCTTCTGCTGAATAAGGCGGGATGAAAATAAAACGCAAATCGCCCGGCTGCATTTCGACGAAGTCCAATGTAACCCCCTGAAGATAAGGCGTGCTTGATGCTGCGATCAACAACTGGATACCATTTACAACAACATGCTCGTCAGCCTCACGCTCGGTATCGAAACCCATACCGTAATTCACGGCACCATCATCTTCCTGATAAGCGGCAACGCGCAGGATAAGATCAAAAACATCAGGATTGTTGTTGGCAACGCGAATCTGGGCGGCCGCACTGTCAGTAATTTTGATCATTGAAACACCTCTTGATTAAGTGGCCTCATGCGCCTTGTGCGCACGAACCTGTTGTAGAAACGGCCCAATCCAGCCTCGAGCACCTGAGCCCCGGCGATGAACATAACCTGCGAGCAGGTTATGTAATTGGTAGCCATCATGATGTCCATCAATTCCATGGCCACGTTTGACTCTATATGCGTATATGGAGTCGGCTGGCATGTTTTCCAAGCTCGAATAATGAAATTCATGCGCTGGGATGTTTTCACGTTCCTGCCATTTATCACTGCCGGTTGGCTGCAGGATGGCATAACCGCGCCCTACTGGCCGTTCATGCATGATGGTGTCTCCCGGCACCAGCCCCACCATCTGCCGCGTTTGCCCCTTCCAGTTAAGACTTCGGGACAGATACATCAAACCACCGCACTCGGCATAAGTTGGCAGCCCACCAGAAATCGCTTGCTTGATCTGGGACCGCAGCGACTCATTTGATTCGAGTTGATCCATAAAGACCTCCGGAAAACCTCCCCCGATGATCAAGCCGTCCAACGGGGGGAGATTTGGTTCATTCAAGGTATCAATGTGAATCAAGTCAGCATTGGCAGCCAGCAAGCTATCGATGTCTTCGCTGTAATAAAAACCAAAAGCCTGATCGTAAGCGATGCCAATTCTTAAACGCTCCCCCGAACCCGGTCTGACTGGAGGGTGAGGGCAAGCGCATGTCGACGCGCTATCGGCAATAGCCAAAAACCGATGCAAGTCGACTTGATCGGCTACCCGCCGGCCAACATGCTGAATACGTTTGAGCGCAGCATTCTGCTCATTTGCTGGAACCAGACCCAGATGACGCTCTGATATGTGCATGCTTGCGTCATGCTGTACCGCGCCAATCACATCAAGATCCGTGTAATGCTCGATTACGGCACGTAATTTAGATTCATGCCGGCTTCCACCAAGATTGTTGAGGATCACTCCGGCAATATTGATTTCAGGATCAAAGGCCTGATACCCCTGGATCAATGGCGCAACGCCACGTGTCATGCCTCGTGCATCGATAACAAGAACCACAGGCGCGCCAAGTAATTTGGCCAAGGCAGCATTACTGTTGCTGCCATCAAGATCAAGACCGTCGTACAGACCCTTGTTACCCTCTATCAAGCTAATTCGATTATTGCAGGACGCCTGGAAAAATAGTGTCTCGATTTCAGCACGAGTCATCATGTGAAAATCGAGGTTGAAACAAGGTCGTTCGGCTGCCATCCCCAACCACAAAGGGTCAATGTAATCAGGTCCCTTTTTGAAGGGCTGGACAGTATGGCCAAGTTTGGATAGGGCTGCGCACAAGCCAATCGAGAGCGTTGTTTTACCTGAGGATTTATGTGCAGCGGAAATAAAGACGCGGGGTGTGTTAACCCCGCGTTGAGACGCATCTTTATTAGTCATAAGCTGCTTGTATGAACATAAGCCGGCAGGGCTTCAAGCCATGACCAGCGTTGTATCAATGTTCTAGTTTGGCAACCGTAACGTCGTCAAGGCTAGCGGGAAGAAGGCGCAGAACCTTAACGCCGAACAACGTCGCCAACAAAGCAATTGCAACGCCGCCAAGCCCAAGAAAAATCTCAGGAAGACTAGGCGAATAGTAATGTACCTGACCATCAGCAAAAGTACTGCTTTCGATCAAACCCGGGAACATGTCAAGCGGGAAGGCTTGCGCACCAATGATCGTCACATACATTTGAGCAAGACCACCGAGAATGATCAAGCTGCACGCCGCCATTATCCACACCCGGCTCTTACCCAAGTTTGTCAGCAGAATCAGTAAAGGAAGAATGCAACCAATCAGGATCTGACCAACCCAGAACAGCAATGTGATGATTCCGCCATCACGCAGAATGAAAGCTTCAATGCCTTCCATTTTCGCGAAATAGAGATTGGTAAGGTGATACACCACAGTAAAGTACAGGGCCGCGGCGACGAACACTGCAAGCAATTTCTTCAGCCGTAAAATGACTGCGTCACCCAATACGCGACCTGACCAGGCATAGGCCGCTGCAAGAACCATCAAATATATCGCAAGACCATATGCAAAAGACAGGATGATGAACATCGGAGCAAGCATCGATGTGCCATACAACTCACGTGCAATCAAGAAGCCAAATAGAGAACCTGTACCCGTAGTAAGAATCAGCCTCCATATAAAAGCTGCCGTACCTGCTGTTTTAGCATATGAAGCAACCGAGCGATCGAGCATCGTCCAAAGGTAAATTCCAACCAATCCGAAGAAACCGGAATAGAGGAAGACGTTCCAAGTAAACATCGATTTAAAGTTGAAATGGGTCATTGCAACAATCAGGCGATCGGATCGTCCAAGATCGAGCACAAGAACCAGCAATCCACCAAGCATAAGGGCCAAGGCGAGCACGGCTGAAAGCGGTGCAAGCGGTTTGTACATTTTCTGATTGAATACAGAAGCAATGGATGCGACGTTCAAGGCACCCGATGCAGCAACAATCAGGAAAACAGCAAATACATGCGGCAAGCCCCAAACGATCTGATTATCCATGCCGGTTACAACATGCCCGTAGTGATGCATGTAATTCCAGGACAGAGCACCGAACAAAACAAAAAGGGCTAATCCTGCAAACAACAGCCAGTATTTCAAGCTGCCACCCTCAACTTCGCGGAAAGTGATACTCGCCATTTTTTTAGATTCCGTGATATCGAACGCCAAGATTGAGATTAAGGTCAGCACGAACCTGCTTGGTAGGCAATTGGCGCAAACGTTTTGAAATCTCACTCTCAGGATCATTCATGTCGCCGAACATCAGTGCGTTATGCCCTGAAGCGGTACAGGCCTCAACACAAGCGGTTGTGCCATCCCCCCGGTCAATTTTCTGAACGCAAAGCGTGCATGATTCGACACAACCAATTCCGCGCGGGACATCTGGCTTTTGTGTATCGTTTAAAGACTCATGCACTAACGAGCGAGCTTTGTAAGGACAGGCCATCATGCAATAACGGCAACCAATGCAAGTATGGCGGTTGACCAAAACAATGCCATCTGCTCGCTTGAATGATGCGCCAGTTGGGCAGACATCCACACAGGGTGCATCGTCACAGTGCTGGCACATCATTGGCAGATTCGTTTCCATCTGCGTCAGCGGATCTTGCAATTCAAGCTTGCGTATCCATTGCGGAGCCTGACTTTTGTGCGGGCTGCTTTCAACAGGTGTCCAGCCATTTTCGGTACTACAGGCTGTTACGCAGTCATCGCAACCTGTGCTGCACTTGGTCGCATCGACGAGCATACCCCAGCGTACTGCACTGCTTGCAGCCTGCTCTTCTGGCCGCCCGTGTGCAACTTCCATCAACAGAATACCTGGTGCAAGCGTCACACCGGCAATTACTGTGGCTGAGCCCACAAACTTACGCCTCTCAGGCGAAGCAAGCACGCCAGCAGTTTTATTTTTGTCGCTCATTGTGATACCCCAGCCATAGCTTCAGCACTGATGTTGTCTTTAGCTTGAGTCGCCAACTTATGCGAATAATGTGCTGTTTCAGCACTTAAAGGGTGCATAGCCATGGAGCCTTGCGGCTTTGTTGAGTGGCATTCAAAGCAATCGATTTTCACCGCCGCGTAACTGTGACAGCTCACGCAAAAGTCATCTTTGCTCTTGGCCACACTGCCGGTTGTTTCGCTTGCGTGACAGTTAATGCATTCCTTGAGGCTGTACTTCTTGGTCCGAACACCTTCAATGACAGTTTTATCACGGTGATGATCGAGCAAATCCATGTGATTACGCCGCATGAAATCGGTGTCTTCGACGCACTGCTCACCTTTAACCGCCTTGGTGATCACGGGCTTGGATGCAACACCAGACTTGGGCGCGGACGTTGAATCAACACCCGCCCAAGCAAGTGCTGCTGTTGTCAAAACAACAGCACCTACGACCAGCAAACGTTTTATTTTGCCTGCCACGCTCAGTCACCCATACCCATTACGATATATCCGGTCGGGCACACATCAGCACAAATGTGGCAACCAATGCACTTACCGTAGTCAGTGTCAACGTAACGACCCACGGTGGGGTTATCCTTCTTCTTGACTTTGAATACGGCGACCTGCGGGCAGTACACCACGCAGTTATCACACTCGAAGCATTGTCCACAGGACATGCAGCGCTTCGCTTCTTCGACTACCTTCTTGTCTGACAGCGCATGCAGACGCTCTTCAAAGTTACCCAGCGCGCCAGCCTTGTCGAGCACGGTCACGTCGCGAATGTTACGGGGAACCGCTGGGAAATGGCCCAGGAACAGTTCAGTATGCGACGTTATATGGCGCGCTGATGCATCTTCGAAATTGTGCAATAGATCCTTGCGCTCCGACGTACCCAGAACCGCGCCGTGAACTTCGTTGTACTCATGACCGGTTTCGAGCCACTTGCGAATTTCGTCGAAGTGATGCACGTCAACTTTCGGACGCTTGCTGAGTTCCTTCTTGCCACTCAGGAAGTCATGAATCCCTTCAACTGCGATCGAGGCATGACCAATAGCCGTGGTCAACAGGTGGGGACGAATCACGTCACCACCGACGAACACCTTTTCGCTACCGGGAAAGCGGTAGTTTTTGTCCGCCTTGATCAAACCATTGTTGTTGTTGAACTGTTCAATGCCGGTAAAGTCGACGCCCTGTCCAATTGCAGACACGATCAGGTCAGCCGGAAGATCGCGCTCGGTGCCTTCAACCAGCTTGGTTTCTTTGCCTTCCATCACAAAATCCGAAACGCGCAGCGCAGTGGCGCGGCCCTTTTCGTCAAGCACAACGGCGATCGGGGTGACGCCACCCAGAATCTCAATCCCTTCTTGTAGGGCGTGCTCGACTTCATGCTTGCTTGCGTTCATCTTGTCGATGGTGGCACGCGAAACCAGCACCACTTCAGCGCCTTCACGTACGGAAACCGAAGCAACATCGTGCGCCATGTGTCCGGAGATTACATTTTCTGCGCTCGGGCGTTCGTCAGCGGTTCCGGCCTTGGTTACATTACCCAGACGGCGGGCAACGGTTACCACGTCGATTGAGGTATCACCGCCACCGATCACAACGACCCGATTGCCGACGTGTTGCAGACGGCCTTCGTTAAACGCACGCAGGAACGCCACGGCAGTCACGCAGTTAGGCGCTTCAGCACCCGGCACCGGCAACGGACGGCCAGCCTGTGCGCCCATCGCCATGAAGATCGCGTCGAACTCCTTGTCGATCTCGTCGTAGCTTACATCCGAGCCAACGCGTGTTTTAAGGCGGGTTTCAACACCCATCTCAATAATGCGGCCAATTTCAGAGTCAAGCATTTCACGCGGGGTGCGGAAGCCCGGAATGCCATAGCGCATCATGCCGCCAAGCTCTTCGTGCTCGTCAAAAATGGTCACGCCGTGGCCACGCAGGCGCAGCTGGTAGGCGGCAGCGAGGCCAGCCGGACCGGCGCCGATGATGGCCACTTTCTTGCCGGTCGACGCTGCCGCCGGGGTGAAAGCCATCTTGTTTTCGATACCCCAGTCGCCGATGAAATGCTCAACCGAGTTAATGCCGACGTGATCTTCAACCATGTTGCGGTTACAGCCGGATTCGCACGGTGCCGGGCACACACGACCCATCACAGCAGGGAAGGGGTTGGCCGAGGTGACACGCTCGAACGCGTATTGTTGCCAGGTCACACCTGCGGGCGGCTTCTCGATGCCGCGCACTATGTTGAGATAACCGCGGATATCTTCGCCAGCCGGGCAAGAGCCCTGGCAAGGCGGCGTAGCAAGCACGTATTCCGGGCACTTATGCGTCCAGCTGGACTGGAAAATCTTGTCTTGGGAAGAGCGGAATTGACCCTCTTTCTCGCCTTCCTTATAACGACGCCATGAAACGCCTTCGGTTTTTGCTTGATTCGTCGTGACAGCCATGCTGGTTCTCCTAACGCTTACGTTACTAAAGATAGATAAATCGCAATCAAAGCTGGATTTAATCCAGGATGATCGCCTTGGCAACCAATTGATGCACCCCGCCCACCATACTCATTTCGAAGCCATACTTAGGCAACACCTTGGTGAACTGCGCCTTGCAGATGGCACAGATGGTGGCCATAAAATTGACCTGGTGTTCCTTGACTACATTATTTAGCGCGGTGACGCGCGGCAATGCGCCTTTAACGCGAACTTCCATCAAGTCGTCGGTCAGCAGACCGCCGCCGCCGCCGCAGCAGAAGGTGGATTCGTAAATGGTGTCATCCGCCATGTTGTGGAAGTTGTTCACCACCGACTTGATCAGTTCTCGCGGGATGATGAACTGGCCGCCCGGCTCGGTGCCCATGCGCGATGCACGCGCGACGTTGCACGAGTCGTGATAGGTCACGATCAGATCGTCATTCTTAGACGGGTCAACCTTGATCTTGCCGGATTTAATCAGATCATTGGTCAGCTCACAAATATGCTGCGGCTGCGGATAGTTCGGATCAAGTTGCTTCTGCAATTCGATGGAGAAGGGGTCGTCTGCTCCATAGCCGATGCCTGTCAAGGTATTCCAGAAGCTATAGGCAACGCGCCACGCGTGTCCGCATTCGCCGACCACGATACGTTTAACACCGAGCTCGAGCGCAGCATCACGAATTCGCATCGCGACCTTGCGCATCGTTTCGTAGTTGCCATTGAACAGACCGAAGTTGCCGGCCTCTGATGCATGGGTGGAAAGCGTCCAACTTGTTCCAGCCGCGTGGAAAACCTTGGCATAACCGATCAGCGATTCAACGTGTGGCTCGGAGAAGAAGTCGGCCGACGGCGTGACCAGCAGCACTTCTGCGCCCTTCACATCAATTGGTAACTTTACTGCCACGCCGGTATCAGCCTCGATATCCTCTTCCAAACCTTCCAGCGTATCGAGTAGGGCCGGGCCAGGCAGGCCGAGGTTGTTACCAATCTTCTGAACTTTCCCCAAAATCTCATTGGAATATTTCTGCCCCATGCCAATGTGATTGAGAATCTCACGACCGGCCATGGTGATTTCAGCCGTGTCGATACCATATGGACAAAATACCGAGCAGCGACGACATTCTGAACACTGGTGATAATAGTTGTACCAGTCGTTGAGCACGTCTTTGGTCAGGTCTTTAGCGCCCACCAATTTGGGGAACAGCTTGCCGGCCGTGGTGAAATAACGGCGATAAACCTGACGCATCAAATCCTGACGCGCAACCGGCATGTTCTTGGGATCCGAAGTCCCCAGGTAGTAATGGCATTTATCGGTACAGGCGCCGCAATGTACACAGGCGTCAAGAAAGACCTTCAGTGAACGATACTTGCCCAGCAAGTCGCCCATTTTTTCAAGTGCGCTTTCTTTCCAGTTATCCGCCAACTCGTGCGGATAACCCATGAAGTCCTGGACAGGTTTAGGCGCCAGAAAGGTTTTGGCATGCGCCATCGCACCTTCCCGGAGCTTGGGAACTTCGATGTAGTCCTTGATTTCTGGAATATCAAATTCAGCAGCAGCCACTTGCGAGTCCTTTGTCCGTACTTATGTGTTCGTTTATTGATGCAAACGAATCAGTTTTTCTGATCAAGCCGAGCCGCCCACGCCGCCACATGGCGATGTTCACGCGGGTTATCCACCTGATTACGCGTCGGGCTGAAGAACAATCCCGGTGCGTGTAGTAGCTTGCTTATCGGAAAAATCAGCATCAGCAGCGCAACCAATGCCAGATGGATCAGCAGAATGGGGTCTTGTGGCACGGGTTGAACATCAAAATACATCAATCCCATAAAGAAGGTCTTTAGCGCAACAATGTCGGTATGCGCCACAAATGTCATCAACATACCCGAGCTTCCGATGACAATGAGCAGCACCAGCATCAAGTAGTCGGACGGCGTCGAGATGTAACGCACGCGATCAACCAGGAAACGGCGCGCAAGCAAGCCCGTAAGCCCGACCACCATCATGATGCTGGCATACTTGCCAAACGGCTGAACGATATTGACCCAAAACCAAACCGGTTCGGTGAAATAGCGGAGGTGGCGCGCCAACACCAGCAGGAGGCCGAAGTGGAACAACCAGCCGAAAATCCAGGTCCACTTGCTGGACTTAAACAGCGACTCAAACAGCACCACTTCCTTCGCCATCCGATACACCACGCCTGTTTGCGTAACCGGCGCAGGTGTAGTCGGGATTTTCAGCGGCGCAGGTGTGCGGCTGTAATCAAATATCTTGTATGCCAACCCCACCACCAGCAACAAAGTTGCTATGTAGAACAAACCGGCATAAATAATCGTCAAAGTAGACAAACCAACTCCCTTAACCACGCATCTGTTTTCGAATTAAACGTTTTGCCATTCAATTTGGAAACACACTCGCACAATCGAAGTCGCCCCGAAAAACTCCGGGGCGACCCGAATGCATTCAAACTTAGATACAGCCAGTCGGCTTGGGCAGACCAGCAATCTTACAAGCCTGTTTTGCAGGACCGTAAGGGAACAACTCATACAGGTACTTGTTGTTGCCTTTATCGGGACCAAGCTTTTTGCCAATCGCCTTGGTCAGAACGCGCACTGCAGGTGCAATCTGATATTCAGCGTAATATTCACGCAGGAAGTTCACCACTTCCCAGTGACCCTCCGTCAGCTCAACTTTTTCTTCGACAGCCATGTACTTGGCAATGTCTTCATTCCACTGCGACAAGTCGATCAGATAGCCTTCTTCGTCAACTTCGTAGTCCTTACCGGCGATGTTCACCATGGGCATAGCAATACTCCTTTAAATTAAATTACAGCCAAGACTGGCAGCTTTTGTGTTCTGCAACCAGATCCACAAAACCAGCGTAATCCACGACATTGACTCCGTCCAACACACGCGCAGCCATGCCACGCGCAGCCAGATCAGGACCGAGTGCGTAAATCTTGAGGTCAGCCGCTGCTGCCTGGATTTTCGCTGCTGCCGCGCCGCCGGTTGTAGCCGCGTAAACCGCGTCTTCAATCAGCAATACAGCAGAACCTTTTGTGGCCATAGCGAGACAGCTTTCAAGCGATCCGCGATCTGTGGCCGATTTATTTACAATATGCAGCATGTTCAATCCCCTTAAAAGCTGATGACGACATCTTGCTCAGCCATGAGATTTGCCATCTCATCAACGGAGAGCACCGTCACATCAACAATCAGGTCATCCTCGGTCAAGCCACGCGCATCCATCGACGCCTGATCAACATACAACTTTTCAATGTCGTAGCCATCCAGCGCGCGATAGGTCTTGGAAAAATCCTTAACCTCGATGCTCTTGGTGTCGATACCTTTCATCAGCTGATACACGCCGTCGTCGGTAAACACCATGCTCACGTCCTGGTCGAAAGCCGCCGTAATCAGAACGACTTCCAAACCTTCCAACGCATACACGGTACCGTGCGGCGCCTTGCGGTTCAGGAACATGAATTTCTTGACGATTCCAGAACCGTCTTCCATTTCATCCATATCACTCATCTCGTATTTCCTCAATCACCGAACGTCACGAGACGGTCGTACTGAATACCCATTTCCACCAATTGACCCAAACCCGAGATGCGGAAGTTGTCACCCAGAACCCCATCGGTGATGCCACGACGCTGAGCAGCCGCCACACACACAACCAAGTCAACACCATAATCCGCAGCCAGCTTGGACCAGCGGGCACCTACGTTACGATCATCCTGCGGCGGTGTAGCCAGGCGCGACGCGTTATACACGCCATCGTGGTAGAAAAAAATACGCGGAACTTTATACCCTTTTTCGAGCGCGGTACGCGCGAAAAGGTAGGCTGAATCACTTGCCTGGTGGCTGTAAGGCCCTTCGTTTACAAGAATACCGAATTGCATGTAACCACTCCGAAAAATCAATGCTTAACCCATCCATTTCCCCCGCGATCACTCGCGGAGGAAAACTGCTTAATTAGAAGCGGATGTGCGCAGAAGCGTTCAGGTTGGCACGACCACCACGCCAATTATCAATATGATACTTGGTGAAGGGGAGGCCGGTTTTGTCGAAAAATGCTGGCCAACCAATACGGTCGATCCAGTCGATCACGCGCTCCCAAGGCTTGCCATCTTCCTTGTAGGTCGCAAGAATTTTCTTCACAACCTCTGACACTTCGGGCCAGCGCGGTGCGTTGTTCGGCAAGCCGGACGCAACCAGTTTGTGGAAAGTCGGCTTGGAGCGAGCATTTGAGTTCTTACCACCCACCCAAATTGCAATTTTCGAGTGCTCGGGATCATTGATCTGCATCGGAGGGCACGGGGGGAAGCAGGCGCCACAGCAAATGCATTTTTTCTCGTCAACCTCAAGCGAGGGCTTGCCGTTCACCAGAGCAGGACGGATCGCAGCTACAGGGCAGCGAGCCACGACGGAAGGACGCTCGCACACGTTGGCAACGAGATCGTGATTGATTTTCGGCGGTTTGGTGTGTTGAACGATGATCGCGATGTCAGCCTGACCACCACAGTTGATTTCGCAACAGGAAGTCGACAACTTGACGCGGTTAGGCATTTCGCACTTGACGAAGTCGTCATACAACTCGTCCATCAGGGCCTTAACAACGCCTGAAGCGTCGGTACCAGGGATGTCGCAGTGCAACCAGCCTTGGGTGTGCGCAATCATGGACACCGAGTTCGCGGTTCCGCCAATGGGGTATCCCTTGTCGTTTAGCGCCTTGATTAGCGGCTCAACCTTGGCGCCGTCTGCAACCATATACTCAATATTGGAGCGAGCGGTAAACCGTACAAAACCATCACCATACTGGTCTGCAATGTCTGCAAGTTCACGAATCGTGTAATGATCCATCTGACGAGCAGTACCGGCTTTAACCGTCCACACTTCGTCACCAGACTCGGCGCGGTGATACAAAACACCCGGCTTAGGATGGCTATGAAAAGACCATTTGCCATAATTCTTGACCATTACTGGGTGCATATAGGGCATCGGGTCCGGAGCACCGGACTCGATAGGCGGACGCAATTCTGCCATTTTATTTCTCCGACTTAATTAATGCATGAAGCTGATTCAAACCACGAACCTTGTACACACAAGGCTCGCGACAAGTAACAC
>NCCT01000043.1 GCA_002279795.1 Hydrogenophilales bacterium 12-61-10 | reverse complement strand
ATCGGTCATCACCGCCACGCCGACCGGCGCCACGCCGACGACAAAACCGAAGACCACCGGGAACACCAGGAAATAGGCGAACGCCATGCCCAGCAAAAAGAGGATGACGCTGGCAATAATCATCGGTACGCCCAAGCGCTTCTCATGCTGATACAACCCCGGTGCGACGAACGCCCATATCTGATAGAACACCCACGGCAGGGCCAGCAGGAACGAGGTCATCAGGGTGACCTTGATCGGAACGAAAAACGGTGTGGTGACATCTGTCGCAATCATCTGCCCGCCCTTGGGCAGCGCCGCCAGCATGGGCTGGGCAAGCAAGGCGTACAAATCCTGCGCCCATGGAAACAGGCATACAAAAATAACGACGATCGCGAGCACCGCACGCAACAGGCGATCGCGCATTTCTATGAGATGCGAGATAAAGCTGTCTTCTGTCTGGCTCATACGGTTTTGCTGGCGTGATCGCCATGCGCCTTTTCCACTACGGCAACAGGCGCAGGTGGAAGGGGATTCTGGTCGGGCATGTCGAGCGGCAAGCTCTGTTGGGCAGGTGCGTCGGCCACTACGGATTCGAGCACGGGCTCAGGCACTTCGCGGTTGACCTGCTTAACAGCTTGATTGACGCTCTCCAGCTCACTGCGCAGATAATCATCCACCACCGTTGCCTCCTGCTTGAGATCGGAAGCAGCTGACTGGATGGACTCCTTGAACTCCTGCCCGACGCGACGCATTTCATCCAGTTGAATTTCCTGGCTGATATCGGATTTCACCGACGACACATAACGCTGCAAACGTCCATAAAGATGTCCTGCTGTACGCGCGACCTTGGGCAGGCGTTCGGGTCCGATGACGATCAACGCCACGACACCTACAACGACCATCTCGGAAAATCCGATATCAAACATAAATCAGGTACACGGTCCCATCTGCAAAACGCAAGGAAATGCCACGTGACGTGCAGCGTGTCCCCTAGCTTTGATGTTTGTCTTTTACTTCGACGTCGATGGTCCGGCCAGACTCGGACGAATCGTCCAGCTTGGTCGAGTCATCCTTCACGCCTTGTTTGAACCCTTTGACCGCACCTCCCAAGTCACTGCCGATGTTTTTCAGCTTTTTGGTACCAAAAACCAGCAACACGATGACCAATACGATCAGCCAATGCCAAATGCTGAAGCTACCCATGATGACTCTCCTTTAATTAAACGCGCGCAGCAGGGTCGCCGCCGCCAAATACGTGTACATGAAGATGAAACACTTCCTGACCGCCGCCGCGCCCGGTATTGACCAGCGTCTTGAAGCCGCTGTCGAGACCGTGCTCCCTGGCCAGGCGCGGCGCCAGCAGCATGATCCTGCCGAGCAGGCGCTCATGTTCGGGCGTGCACTCGGCCAGCGATACGATGTGCACCTTGGGAATGATCAGGAGATGCACCCGCGCGAACGGATGAATGTCGTGAAACACCAGCAGTTCGTCGTCTTCATAGACCTTGCTGGACGGCAGCTGGCCGGCAACGATTTTGCAGAAGATGCAGTCACTCATGTCGGTTCACCTTGCCGATTCGCTTTTTCAGCCAAACCCGAAAGTCCCTCGCGGCGCGCCAGTTCATTCAGCACGTCTGACGGCTTCAGTCCCTTGTGCGCCAGCAGCACCAGAGTATGAAACCACAAATCGGCGACTTCGTAGATGATCTTTTCGGGCTGGTCGTCCTTGGCCGCCATCACCGTTTCGGTCGCTTCCTCGCCGATTTTTTTCAGGATGGCGTCGGTTCCCTTGGCGTACAGTTTCGCCACGTAGGAACTGTCCGGCGCCGCCGTTTTGCGCGCTTCCAGCGTCTCGGCCAAACGATCCAGGATGTCGCTCATTTGCGGTAGATCTCGTCGGGATTTTTCAGCACCGGGGTGGTGGTCACCCAATGACCGCCCTCCAGTTTCTGGAAAAAACACGAGCGGCGGCCGGTATGGCAGGCGATGCCGCCCAGCTGTTCGACTTTCAGCAGCACCACGTCGTTGTCGCAATCAAGGCGGATTTCGCTAACGTTCTGCACGTGGCCCGACTCCTCGCCCTTGCGCCATAGGCGGTTGCGCGAACGCGACCAGTACACGCCGCGCAGTGTGCGCGCGGTTTCTTCCAGCGCCTCGCGGTTCATCCACGCCACCATCAGAATTTCGTGGGTGGCCGCGTCCTGCGCAATCGCGGGCACCAGGCCCTGCGCATCCCATTTCACGGCATCCAGCCAGGCAGTATTAGAAGCAGCGCTCACAGCCGCACCTCGATACCGTGCTGCTTCATGTAGCGCTTGGCTTCGTCGACGCCGTATTCGCCGAAATGGAAAATGCTCGCCGCCAGCACTGCATCGGCATGGCCTTCGCGGATGCCATCGACCAGGTGCTGCAGATTGCCCACACCGCCGCTGGCGATGATGGGGATGTCGACCGCATCGGAAATCGCACGGGTGAGCTCGAGATCGAAACCACTCTTGGTGCCGTCGCGGTCCATCGAGGTGAGCAGCAATTCACCCGCGCGGTGCGGCCGCCATGGGTGAAGACCTCCCAATGATCGCCCACGCGCTTGGAATCGATCGCCACCACGATGCACTGGCTGCCGTAGCGGTCGGCTGCATCCTTCACCAGCTGCGGGTTGAGCACGGCCGAGGTGTTGATGCCGACCTTGTCGGCACCCGCGTTCAGCAAGCGCTGGACGTCCGCCACCACCCGCACGCCGCCTCCCACCGTCAGCGGGATGAAAACTTCGGACGCAACCGCTTCGATGATGTGCAGAATCAGGTCGCGATTATCGGAAGTCGCCGTGATATCGAGAAAGGTCAGTTCATCCGCACCCGCCTCGTTGTAGCGGCGTGCGATTTCGACCGGATCGCCGGCGTCTTTCAGCTCGACGAAGTTGACGCCTTTGACGACGCGGCCATCGGTGACATCGAGACAGGGAATGATGCGTTTTGCGAGCATGGCTGCCTTTAATTCAAGTCAGACGCCGAACACGCCGCCAGCCAGTTCGTCGGCCAGTTTTTGCGCGACGACGAAATCCAGCGTGCCCTGATAGATCGCACGTCCGGTGATTGCACCAATGATGCCGTCGCGTGCCACCGTTGAAAGCGCCCGCACATCGTCAAGGTTGGTTATGCCGCCACTGGCAATCACCGGTATCGACAGCGCCTGCGCCAGCTTTTGTGTGGCCTCGATATTGACCCCGCTCAACATGCCGTCACGGCCGATATCGGTATAAATAATGGCTTCGACGCCATAGCCCTCAAACCGCTTTGCTAGATCGATGACGTCGTGGCCGGTGATTTTTGACCAGCCCTCGACTGCGATCTTGCCGTCCCTGGCGTCGAGCCCGACCATCACATGCCCGGGAAACGCATCGCAGGCTTCGTGCAGGAAGCCGGGGTTTTTCACGGCGGCGGTGCCGATGATGACGTAGCGCACGCCGTCGTCGAGATAGCGCTCAATGGTTGCCAGATCGCGGATGCCGCCGCCCAGTTGCACGGGCATGTCGTCACCCACGGCATCGACGATGGAGCGGATCGCCGCATCATTGATGGGTTTGCCGGCAAATGCACCGTTGAGGTCGACCAGATGCAGGCGGCGAGCGCCCTGCGCTTTCCAGTGAAGCGCGGTTGCGGCGGGATCCTCCGAAAACACGGTGGCGGAGTCCATTTCGCCTTGTTCGAGGCGGACGCAATGGCCGTCTTTAAGATCGATCGCAGGAATTATCAGCATGGTCGTACAGAAGAAAAGTTGAAAGACGAATAAAAAAATCAGGTGCAGGCAGCACCGGACATGTCGCTGGCAGCCTCACCCTCGCCAGGATTCCATGTGATGAAATTGCCGAGTAACGCCATCCCGGCGTGATGACTTTTTTCTGGATGAAACTGAACGGCAAAAATATTGGCTGAAGCGACCGCACAGGTAAACGGAAACGGATAGTGCGAAAACCCTGCAATCACATCGGGCATGGTGGGTTGCACGAAATAGCTGTGGACGAAGTAAAAACGTTCGCCTTCCTCGATTCCCGCCCACAAAGGATGTGCGCTTGTCTGGTGGACGTTGTTCCAACCCATGTGCGGCACCTTGAGCTTGTTGCCCTCCGCGTCGACCATTGCCTCCGCAGGAAACCGCTGCACGGTCCCGGGCAATATGCCCAGGCAGGCGGTATCGCCTTCCTCGCTGTGTTCGAACAACACCTGCATGCCCATGCAGATACCCAGAAAAGGCTTGCTGTGCGCTGCGTCGATGATGACCTGACGCAGTCCGCGCGCATCGATTTCACGCATGCAGTCGGGCGCGGCTCCCTGTCCCGGGAACACCACGCGCCCTGCCCCGGCAATCACGCCGGGGTCGGACGTCACCACGACCGTCATGGCCGGGGCAACATGCTCGATGGCTTTGGACACCGAACGCAGATTGCCCATGCCGTAATCGATGACGGCGATATCTACGCTCACCGCGCAGCCCTTTTTTCGCATGTCATAGACACCCCTTCGTCGACGGCATCACATCGCCCATGCGCGCATCGGGTTCGACCGCCATGCGCAACGCGCGACCAAATGCCTTGAAGATCGTCTCGGCCTGATGGTGCGCGTTGATACCACGCAAGTTGTCGATATGCAGCGTGACGCCCGCATGATTAATGAAGCCGCGGAAAAATTCGAGGAACAGATCCACATCGAAATCGCCAATGCGCGCCCGCGTGTAATCGACGTGGTATTCGATCCCCGGTCGGCCCGACAGGTCGATCACCACGCGCGACAGGGCTTCATCGAGCGGCACGTAGGCATGGCCGTAGCGGCGAATGCCCTTTTTGTCGCCCAGCGCCTGCGCAAAAGCCTGACCAAAGGTAATACCGGCGTCTTCGACCGTATGGTGGGCATCGATGTGCAAATCGCCTGTTGCCTGAATATCCAGATCGATCAATCCGTGACGAGCAATCTGATCCAGCATGTGATCCAGAAAGGGCACGCCGGTCGCGAGTTTGGCTGCGCCGGTGCCATCAAGATTGAGGCTGACGGTAATCTGGGTTTCCAGGGTATTGCGGGTTACGGTGGCGGTGCGCATGGCGTCGAGTATTAAAACTGTAAGGGAATTCTAGCAGGCCACGATTGCTTTCAATGCGACGATTAATGCATCGCATTGCGCATTGGTGCCAATAGTGATGCGCAAAAAAGGCGCAATGCGGGCAGGGCTTTTGAAATGTCGAACGATGATGCTGCGCTCACGCAAGCTTGCTGCCAAGCGGGCGCCGTCATGGGCAGGATGACGCGCAAAAATGAAATTGGCCGCCGAGGGCAGCACATCGAAACCCATTTCAGCCATTGCTTCGATCAGACGGCTACGGGTCGCCACCACCCTGGCACAGACCGCCTCGAAATAGCCATGGTCCTGCATCGAGGCCAGCGCCCCAGCCTGGGCGAAGCGATCGAGCGGATACGAGTTGAAGCTGTCCTTGACCCGATTGAGCGCCTCGATCAAATGTGACTGGCCAATCGCATAGCCCACGCGCAGACCGGCTAGTGCGTGCGACTTGGACAACGTTCGTGTCACCAGCAGTTGCGGGTATCGCACCACCAAACCTACTGCCGACTCGCCACCGAAGTCGATATACGCCTCGTCGATCACCACCACCGAATCCGGGTTAGCCGCCAACAATCGCTCGATTTCGCTCAATGCCAGCAGGCGCCCGGTCGGCGCGTTGGGGTTGGGGAAGATCACCCCGCCGTTGGATATCAGGTAGTCATCGACCCGTATTTCGAACGCATCCGTGAGCGGAACCTGGCGATAGGCGATTTCATACAGCCCGCAGTACACCGGATAAAAGCTATAGCTGATATCGGGGAACAAAATAGGCGCATCGTGCTTCAGCAGCGCCATGAAGGCATGTGCCAGCACCTCGTCCGAACCATTACCGACAAACACCTGATCAGCGTTCACGCCATGAAAATCGGCAATGCCCGCGCGCAGCCGGTCGGAATTCGGGTCCGGATACAGGCGCAAGGTGTCGGCCGCTTCGGCGCGCAGCGCGTCAAGTACCTTCGGGCTCGGTCCGTAGGGACACTCGTTGGTATTGAGCTTGACCAGATTGGCGAGTTTGGGTTGCTCGCCCGGCACGTAGGGCGTCAGACCGTGCACCACGGCGCTCCAGTACTGGCTCATTGGCAAAACATGTTCATGGATGGGTCAGGCGATATTCAGCAGAACGCGCGTGCGCCTGCAAGCCCTCTCCATACGCCAATGTCGCTGCAATCCTGCCCAGCGTCTGCGCGCCTGCCTGCGATACGTGGATCAGGCTGCTGCGCTTCTGAAAGTCATAGACGCCCAGCGGCGACGAGAAGCGCGCGGTGCGCGAAGTCGGCAACACATGGTTCGGACCCGCGCAATAATCCCCTAGTGCTTCGCAGGTATTCTTGCCCATGAAAATCGCGCCGGCGTGCTTGAGCAGCGGCAGCAAGGCATCCGGGTCGCTGATCGACAATTCAAGGTGTTCGGGCGCGATGCTGTTCGAGATCGCAGCAGCGTCAGCCAGATCGCGCGTCTTGATGAGTGCACCGCGATTGGTGAGCGAAGTCCGGATCACCTCGCTGCGTGGCATGTCCGCAATCAATTTGTCGATCGCGGCCGCCACAGAATCCAGATAAGCGGCATCGGGCGACAGCAGGATCGACTGCGCCATCTCGTCGTGCTCAGCCTGTGAAAATAAATCCATCGCCACCCATTCGGGTGGCGTGTTGCCGTCGGCAATCACCAGAATTTCGGAAGGCCCCGCGATCATGTCGATGCCTACCGTGCCAAATACGCGGCGCTTGGCTGCGGCGACATAGGCATTGCCAGGGCCGACGATTTTATCGACCTGAGGCACGGTTGCGGTGCCGTAAGCCAGCGCCGCCACCGCCTGCGCGCCGCCGATGGTGAACACGCGATCCACTCCGGCAATCGCGGCGGCAGCCAGCACCAACTGATTGTGTTCGCCGTGAGGCGTCGGCACCACCATGATGAGCTCGCCTACGCCTGCCACTTTGGCGGGAATAGCGTTCATCAGTACCGACGAAGGATAGGCCGCCTTGCCACCCGGAACGTATAAACCGACTCGGTCAAGCGGGGTGATTTTTTGCCCCAGTACCGTGCCATCGTCTTCGGTGTAGGTCCACGAAGCCTGGGTTTGCCTTTCGTGATAGCGACGCACGCGGTCGGCTGCGGCTTCCAGCGCCTGACGGGTGTCGGCGGGCAAGTGCTCAAGTGCGGTCTGCAGTTGGGCAGCGCTCAGTTCCAGACTGGCCAGCGTTGGCGCCGGGAGGTGATCAAAACGTTCGGTGTATTCAAGTACCGCAGCATCACCGCGCTTTTTCACGTCGAGCAAAATCCCTGCGACCGTCTGCTCGATGGCCGCGTCGGCAGCATCGTCAAACTGCAGCAACTGGGTGAGCCGAGCCTGAAAATCGGGTTGCGTACTATCGAGTCGGGTGAGCGTAACCACAGGATTCCATTTCCAGAAATGTGCCTTGAATTGTACCGGTTTTTGGCCTCTTGCCTCGCCTCAGGTAAAGCCCTCAGATGATAGTCATACCCATTCTGGAAATTAGACAAAGTCCATTTTGCTCATTATCATGGAATGCATGAATTACACGCGAGACAACATGGCCGGGCTGTTACGCAGCCACGAGATCAATCCGACCCACCAGCGGATCGAGATCGCCCATGCCCTGTTTTCACGCCAGGAACACCTTTCAGCCGATCAGGTGATGGCGTTTGTCAACACCACCCACTCTGAAACCTCCAAGGCGACGGTATACAACACACTCAAGCTGTTTCTGGACAAAGGTCTGGTGCGCGAAGTGATCGTCGACCCCAGCAAAGTGTTCTACGATCCCAATACCAGTCCGCACCATCACCTGTATGAAGTCGACAGCGGCAAGCTATCCGATATCGACGCCAGCTCGGTACAGATTTCGGGTTTACCTGCGTTGCCGGACGGCATGGTGACCGAAGGGATCGATCTCATCGTCCGCGTTCGCCGACAAGCCTGAATATTCGCCCCTGATGCAGGCGGCCTGCTTTAATCTGAATCCGTGGATTCGTGAAGCGCTGCAAGCGCATCTCGATGTTCTTTGTACTGTCGCGCAAAAATCCGCTCAAGCTCATCGATCGCCTCTACCGCAGGCACGCCGTGAATCAGGTGCCGCGTCATCTGTGCCGACGCCTCGTGAAAAATCTTGTTGCGTTCCAGCATCGGGTAAGTCTGTGTCAAACGCTGGATCGCTTTAACCACATTTTCCTGCTCGGGACGTGGAATCGGCAGCGGTTCGCTGGGCGGTGCCGCGGCTATTTCAGCCCCCTCCTTGCCAGCCAGAAACTCCGCGTAATCCAGCAAAGCCTGTTGCCTCGCCTCGGACAGCGACCGGAAAAGCGAGGCCAAGCGCTTGCTGTCACGCATTAGCGTGCCTTGCCCTTGGCCAAACGCTTGGTCGACACGGTATCCATTCCACATTGCTGAAACTTGACTTCAACAAAGCTGATGAAGGCATCGAGCAGCTTGCTGCGGAATTTCCTCGGTGCGTACACCATCGACAACTCTCGCGTCAACCGCGGGTTGAGCTGCAGCGCTACCAGCGTGCCGAGCTGAAGCTCCTTGGACACGGTGGATGCCGACATGATGGCAACTCCCAGATTGGCCTCGACTGCCCCCTTGATCGCTTCGCGGCTGCCGAGCTCCATTTCGATGTGCAGATCGTCCGGATTGACGCCATTATTCTTGAAGAACTCGTCCACCACCTCGCGCGTACCCGAACCGTGCTCGCGCGACACATAGGGCTGGTCAGCTATATCGCGCGCGTTCACGCTTGTATGGGCTGCCAGCGCATGGGTCGGCGCGCAGATCATTACCAACTCATCTTCACAACAGGCCAGCGTCGTGAGATTGGGGTCGTGCGAAGGCGCCTCGATCAGGCCCACATCAAGCGAATGGTCGGCGACCTTGGCGGCAATGGTTTCGGAATTGGCAACGGTCAGGCGCGCCTGCACCTGCGGAAAGCGCGCCTTGAACTCTCCCAGGATGCGCGGCAGCTGGTATTCGGCAATCGTGGTCGACGCCCCGATCATCAGGGGGCCGGTCACCTGCCCGGTCAGTTCACCCACCCGCGCTTCCATCTCGCCGCTCAAGGCCAAGATCCGCTCGGAATAGCCCAGCACCATTTCGCCCACTGGCGTCAGTGAAATTTTGCCGTGGCTGCGTTCGAACAAACGGGTATTGAAATGTTCTTCCAGTTGCTTGACCTGAAAAGTCACGGCCGGCTGGGTCATGTACAGGATATCGGCCGCTTTGGTAAAGCTAAGCTGTTTGGCAACGGTATAGAATACTTGCAGTCTGCGGTCAGCCATAAAACCATATCGTGGGGTCAGTAAAGAATTTTATTCAACCACAAAGCCCCGTCTCATGAAACATGATGCCAACCAAGTTACTGTAATCTCACGCGTTTGATCGAAACGACCGCATTGCAATCTCCCACTTTCCGCCCCATTCGATCCAAGCCCTTATTTTGAACCGCGCTTTTTACACCATCCTGCTCGCGCAGTTCATGTCGGCTCTGGCCGATAACGCCCTGCTCTTTGCCGCCATCGGCTTGCTGGTTTTTTTTGCTGCGCCGGACTGGCATTCGCCCCTGCTGCAAACTGTATTCGTAATTGCGTACATCGTGCTCGCGCCGCTGGTCGGGTCATTTGCCGACGCCCTGCCCAAAGGCCGCGTCATGCTGATCGCCAACACGGTCAAATTCGTGGGCTGCCTCGCCATGCTGGGTGGCCTGCATCCGCTGCTGTCCTATGTCATCGTCGGCATCGGCGCGGCCATGTATTCGCCCGCCAAATACGGCATCCTCACCGAGTTGCTACCCCCCGAAAAACTCGTGATCGCCAATAGCTGGATGGAAGGCACCACGGTCGCTGCGATCGTGCTCGGCGCCATCATCGGCGGTGCGCTCATCAATCCGCAGCTGGCCGAAACCATCCTGGTCAGCCTGGGTGCGGGGGGGCTGCTCATCGCGCCCAAGTTCGCCATCATCGTGACGACGGGCCTGTACCTCGGCGCGGCCGCCATCAACCTGTTCATCCCGCGCCTGCCGATCGATCACAAACCGGCCAACAAGTCGCCTGCCTTTTTGCTGCACGACTTTGGCCACAGCTTCATGCTGTTGTGGCGCGACCCGCTCGGCCAGGTCTCGCTGGCAGTCACGACCCTGTTCTGGGGCGTCGGCGCCACCCTGCGTTTACTGATCATCGCCTGGGCTGCGCTCAACCTTAAGTTCGGCCTGGGCGAAGCGACCCAGCTCACCGCCGCCACCGCAGTGGGCATCGCGCTGGGTTCCATCCTCGCAGGCAAATATGTCCGTCTCGAAAACGCCATCCGCACCCTGCCGGCCGGCATCGTGCTGGGGCTCATTCCCATCTCTCTAATCTGGGTCGAAAGCCTGAATCTGGCCATTTTTCTGCTCATTCTGCTCGGCTTGCTCGCCGCATTTTTCGTCGTGCCGATGAACGCCTTGCTGCAGCACCGCGGCCATCTTTTGATGGGCGCCGGCCACTCCATCGCCCAGCAGAATTTCAACGAAAACATCAGCATCCTGCTACTGACTGGCGCCTATGCCCTGATGGTTCGTGCGGACTGGCACATCCACACCATCGTCTGGGTGTTCGGGTTGTTCATCAGCTGCGTGATGACGGCCATCTGGCTGCGCCACCGCAATGATGTGGTGCATTAACCCGGCCGCCTGACTATGAACGAAGCCCTCGCCTGGCTACCCGCAGAGCTGGCCTCACTGCCGCGCTACGTGGTCGCGCTGGCAATCGGCCTTCTGATGGGGCTGGAACGCGAGCGCAACCCGGCGGCCAAGGCGGGGCTGCGCACCTTTGCCCTGACGGCCCTGCTGGGCGTGCTGACCACGCATCTGGCAACTACGCTGAATGAACAATGGTTGATCGCAGTCGGACTGCTGCTGGTGGGCGCCATGATGATCGCCGCCTATCTGCGCGACCCGCAGCCGGCGGGCGACCCCGGCACCACCACGGTGGCGGCGCTGATGCTGTGCTACAGCCTGGGCGTACTGGTGTGGCACAACGAAATCCAGCTGGCAGTGATGCTCGGCATCGCAGCGACCATGCTGCTGTATTTCAAGCCCGAGTTACGCGGTTGGAGCGAACACATGACGCGGCGCGACCTGTTGTCGGTGCTGCAGTTTTCGGTGCTGTCGCTGATCATCCTGCCGCTGGTACCGAACCGCAATTACGGTCCCTACGGCGCACTCAATCCCTATCAGATCTGGTGGATGGTGGTGCTGATCGTCGGCGTCGGCCTGGCAGGCTATGCCGCGCTGCGGCTGGTCGGGCAAAAGCGTGGCGCTGTGATGCTCGGCCTGCTCGGCGGGCTGGTGTCGTCCACCGCCACCACGCTGTCCTTCAGCCGCCATGCCCGCGCCAACAGCGCAATGATGCCGGTCGCGGTCATCGTCATCGTGCTGGCCAATCTGGTGTTGCTGGTTCGGCTGGGCGTATTGAGTGCCGTACTGGCCCCGGGTGTATTGCCTCACCTGCTGCCGGTCCTGATCGGCGGCGTGTTGATTGGCGGTCTCGGCGCCATGTACGGTGTCTATCGCCTGCAGCCACAAGGTGAACTTCCCACGCTGGCAATGGGCAATCCCACCGAACTGCGCACCGCGCTGGGCTTCGGCCTGATGTATGGCGTGGTGCTGCTGGCTGCGGCCTGGCTGTCCGACTGGCTGGGTACGCGCGGGTTATATGCCGTGGCATTGATTTCCGGCTTGACGGACGTCGATGCCATCACGCTTTCCAGTCTGCGCCTGTTCAATCTGGACAAGCTTCCGGTCGATGCGGTGGTCAATGTCATCGTCATCGCCACCCTGGCCAATCTGCTGTTCAAATCCGCGCTGGCCCTGTTCGTCGGCGGCAAGCTTTTGGCACGCCACGCAGCGGCGGGCATGGGTGCGGTGGGTCTGGGGCTGCTGCTCTCCTGGGCTATAATGCGCGGCTTTTCCGCCCTGTAAAACGTCCCGCCATGGAAGCCGAAAACCTCAATCAGATTGAAGCCAAACTCGCCGATCTAGGCGACCGTTCCACCCAGCTCCGGGGGTTTCTTTGACTACGATCGCAAGCAGGATCGTCTAGAAGAAGTCGTCCGTCTGTCCGAAGCGCCGGATTTCTGGAACGACGCCGCGCGCGCCCAGGAACTGGGCCGTGAGCGCAAATCGCTCGAAGACGTGGTGCTGGTGCTCGACCGCGTCGCCGCCGGGCTGAAGGATGCCGCCGAACTGTTCGAGATGGCGCGCGAAGAAAACGACGATGACACGCTGGCCGCCGTGCAGACCGACATCGAAAGCCTCGAAAAAGATGTCTCGACCCTGGAATTCCGCCGCATGTTCAACAACCCGGCCGACCCCAACAACTGCTTCATCGACATCCAGGCCGGCGCCGGCGGCACCGAAGCCTGCGACTGGGCGTCGATGCTGCTGCGGCAATACCTCAAATACGCCGAGCGCAAAGGCTTCAAGGCCGAGCTGCTGGAAGAATCCGAAGGCGACGTTGCCGGCATCAAGTCCGCCAGCATTAAGATCGAAGGCGACTACGCCTACGGCACCCTGCGCACCGAAACCGGCGTCCACCGCCTGGTGCGCAAATCGCCGTTCGATTCGTCCGGCGGCCGCCACACCAGCTTCGCCAGTATCTTCGTCTACCCCGAGGTCGACGACTCCATCGAAGTCGACATCAACCCCGCCGACCTGCGCGTCGACACCTACCGCGCGTCCGGCGCCGGCGGCCAGCACATCAACAAAACCGACTCCGCGGTACGCATCACCCACCTGCCAACCAATATCGTGGTGCAGTGCCAGAACGATCGCTCGCAGCACAAGAACCGCGCCGAAGCGATGTCGATGCTGAAGTCGAAACTCTACGAAGCCGAACTGCGCAAGCGCCAGGCCGAACAGGACAAGCTCGAAGCCGGCAAGTCGGATGTGGGCTGGGGCCACCAGATCCGCTCCTACGTGCTGGACAACTCGCGCATCAAGGACCTGCGCACCAACGTCGAAACCTCCGCCACGCAGAAAGTGCTCGACGGCGACCTCGACATCTTCATTGAAGCGAGCCTGAAACAGGGCGTGTGATGGAGGCGTCGGGAACAGGTTCGAGCCTGGCGGAATTCCTCGCGCCCGGCCTGATTCCGGAAGACATCCCGCCGCTGTTTCCGCTGCTCGCCGCGCGACCCCTGATCGGCGCGCTGATCGCGCTGTTTCGCGGCGGCGACGAAGAAGTATTGATCCGCCTGATGGTGCTGCGCGAAGTCGGCCTGCGCGCCGACGCGCCGGAATGGACGCCGCGCGAACTCGAATCGCATTTCGCCTATCTGTCGCAAACCAAGCTCAACACGGTGCTGGCGCGGCTGCGCGAGCACGCCTTGCTGTTGTGGGACAGCGAGCGCCGCGTCTACCAGCTCTCGACCGCAGGCCGCATGGTGCTCTCGGCGCTGTCGAACCTGCTGGCGTTCAATGCCGAGCAGGATGGTGAACTGGGTTTTCTGGCAGGGCAGATTGCAGCAGGCGCTGCGGGCGGCAAGCTCGCACCCGAGGCCTTGTCTCATCTATTGGCGCGGCTGGGCGAACTGGAAGAAGAGTTTGCCCAGGCGGTCGCGTCCGGTTCGGAATTCCGCCTGCGCGCCGCGCAATCGAAACTGGCCTCGGTGCAGCAATGGCTCGACCGCGCCAACGCGGTGATGAAGAACCTGGCCGATGCCGGTCTCGACGACGACAGCTGGCGGCTCGCGCAAAGCATCGGCCAGCGCCAGTCGCGGCTGCTGCGCATGGCCTCGGCAAAGCATCGGCCAGCGCCAGTCGCGGCTGCTGCGCATGGCCTCGGTGTTCCAGCGCGAGCTGGCCGCCATCGCGCGCCAGCAGGTGCATCTGTCGCAAGGCGGCTTGTCCACCTCCGAACTCGCGGGCTGGCTGAAAACGCTATCGCTCGACCAGCTCGCCGCGTTTGCCGACGGACGGCTGGCAACCACGCCGGAATGCAGCTTCGTGCTGCCCGACGTGATGCTCGACAACACCGAGGAATTCATCGCACGCGAGCAGCCCGACCGCAAAACCTCGGCCATGCCCGCGCCCGCCGAAATCGAATACACCCGCGACACCCCGCTGGAGCCGCCGCGCGAGCTGCTCGAACTCACCCGCATGCTCGCTGGCCTGAGCACCTCGGCCAGCGTCGGCGACGCCGTCGTCGGCGGCAGCTTCGGGCAGGCTTCGTATCGCCTCTCCTTGCTCGCCCTGATCGGCGAAACCAACATCGGCCCCGAACTGGCGCCGCTGGCCGACCTGCCGCTGACGCTGCAATGGGGCGACGACATGCAAGCAGTCGGCCGCGGCGAAGTCGCCCGGATCAGCGCAGGCCGCATCCTGCCGCAGCAAAACAACGATGAATCTCCAGCCGCATGAACACTGACCCCGCCGCCCGCCTGATTGCCCGCCTGCTCGCGCTGCGCTACTTGCCGCGCGACGATGCCGACGTGCGTCGCCTGCTGGTTGATACCAGCTTTCGTGACGAAGTCGAAACGCGGCTCGCCGCCAGCGGCCTGCGCCTGCTGGCCCAGCCTTTCGCCGCGCATGTCTCGGTCGCGCTGGCCCGCGAACAGGAGGCTGCCGTGTTCGAGCAGAACGACGCCTGGCAGGCGTCGAACCTCGGCCTGCCCAAGGATGCGGTCGCCTTGCTGGTGATCCTGTGGGCGCTGATCATCCTGCCCAAGCGCGAGCGTCAGCTGGCCAGCGAATCGACGCAAGCCGATACGCAGAATGAGTTGTTCGAAACCGTGAAGCTCACCCCTGCCGCCCACGATGCGTCTCGTGGAATTGCAGAGAACGTGCTGCTGGAGGACTACGGCAAGCTGCTCGGCGGCAAGGCACGTCTGCAGCAGTTTGCCCTGCCGCAACTGTCGCGGCTGGGCTTTATCGAGCGCCGCAATAAAATCATTCACGAGGGCCCGCTGCTCGACCTGGCGTTCGACTACGCCGAGTTCGCGCCACGCATCCTCGAAGGCGCGCTGTCCGACCTGCTCAAACAGCGCGGCGTGCTTGAAGAGCGCGCTCCATCAAATCCGGCGCCCGAAGCCGTTTCAGACCGCGAGGACGACGCCTGATGTTCCGCCTGCTCGAACTCGAAACCGTCCACTGGGATTTCTGGCGCAGTTTCCGCCTGCCGCTCGACGCGTCCATCGTCACCATCTCCGGCCCCAACGGCTCGGGCAAGACCACGCTGCTCGACGCCCTGCGCACCCTGCTCGCGCTCGACTGCTCGAAAAAGCGCGATTACAAGCGCTATGTGCGGCGCAACGGCGAGGATTTCTGCTGGCTGCGCGGCGTGATCGACAACCAGCGCGCGCCGGGGTCCAGCCGCCGCCCGTTCGGCCTGCCCTACACCAGCGACCGCATCACGCTGGCCTGCCGGATCGACAAAAAAGGCGGCGACTGGACGCGCAAATACTGGATCGCCGACGGCGAAGTCGCGCTGGCCGAGCTTGAAAAACAGGGCGAAGAATTCGGCGTGCGCGACTACCAGCGCGTTCTGCATTCCGCCGGGCTGTCGCCCGCCATCGCCCGCGTGCTCTCGCTCGAACAGGGCCAGACCGACAAGCTGTGCGAACTCTCGCCACGCGAACTGCTCGATCTGGTGTTCCAGGTGTTCGGCGACAAGGACGTGCTCGACCGCTACCTGGAAGCGCGCCACCACCAGGAACACACCGCGCGCGAACTCGACGCCGGCCAGAACCAGCTCGAAGCGCTCGGCAACAATCTCGAAAAGCATGAGCAAAAGGTCAACCGCTATCGCGAGTGGCAGCGCCTCAATCTGGAACGCGTCGAACTCGTCAGCGAAATGCGCCCGCGCCTGGAGCATTGCCTGTTGCAGCGCGAAGCCGACCACGCCGCGCGCACGCTGCTGACGCAACGCCGCGACTGGCGTGCCAAGCACGACGAACGCAGCTCGCTAAAAATGGATTCCGATGTGCTCGATGCAGCACTCGCGCAAGCCCTGCTGCGCAAGCTGGCTGCAACCGACAACGAAAGCATCCAGAACAAGGCGCTCAACGAGATCAACCGCGAACTCGGCGGTTGGGAAGTCATCGTCAAGCAGCAGCAGCGGCTGGAACAGCAGGCGCAAGCAGCGGGCGGCGCGCTTGCCGACGCGCGCGAAATCGAAACGCTCGAATCGCAGCGCGCCGGCCTGCTGGTGAAGATCGCCAGCCTGCAACAGCGCCAGGCCCAGCTCGACGAGATGCTGGAAAACCTTGCCGCCGGCCGCCGCGCCGACCCGCACGACGTAGCGGCATTCCGCCAGGCGCTCGCCGCCGCCGACATTCCCCATCATCTGCTCACCGACGTCGTCGAAATCGTCGACGCGGGCTGGCAGCCCGCGGTCGAAGCCGCGCTCGCACCGTTCGCCCACATCGTGTTGTTGCAGCACGCGCGCGACGCCGAACGCGCGATGGCGCTCGGCGAAAAGCAGCGCTACCGCAACTTCATCGTCCCCGAATGCGTGAGCGCGGGCCTACCGCCGCAGGGCTCGCTGCTCGAAGTGGTGCGCTTTGCAAGCCCGGTGCCCGAATGGTTGCTGCGCACGCTGGAACGCACCCGCCGCGTCGAAGACGTCGCTGCGGGCAGCAAACTGCCGCGCGGCGAGGACTGGATTACGCGCAACGGCTATCTGCGCGAACGGCGCGGCGGCCGCCACGCGGCACCCGAGCAAGCGCGCTTTGGCCGCGCCCGGCTCGACGCGCTGCGCGACGAGCGTGCCCAGCTCGACAAGCAGCTCGCCCCGCTCAAAACCCAGCAGGCCGATCTCGCCAGCCGGATCAACGGCATGAAAGCGCAACTGACCGGCGAAACCGCCGCCGCGCAACTGGCCCAACGCGCCGCCGAATTCGCCGAGGCTCGCACGCAATATGAAGCGCTGGTACTGCGCCGCCGCGACAATGGCGTGCTGGCAGCGCAACAGGAACGCGAAGCCGCCGACGAAGCGGTCACCGCCGCCCGCAGCCGGCGCACCCGGCTCGACGCTGAACTTGTCCGGCTCGATCGCGACATCGCCGAACGTGAAAACCGCAGCGGACGCGACGAGCAAATCCGTCGCCATCTGCAACTGCGGCGCGACCGCCGCCAGATGCCCGCCGCCTGGCGCGACGCTGCGGCCAACCAGCAGCTGGTGGAAACCTGGCGCGACGCCACCAACATCGACCGCCGTCTGGCCGAAATCGACACCAAGTTCGCCGACGAGTCCTGGGAGACCGACGACAGCGTCGTTCTGCTACGCGACAAGATCGCCGACAACTACCGGCAGATAGAAGCCGACCTCGCCGCCCGCCGCCGCGACAACACGCTGGCCAGCGAACAGACCCATGCCGCGCGCGAAAACTACATCGCCGTGCTGCGCCATACCGTCGGCCGCTACGCCAAAAACCTCAAGACACTGGGCGAAGTCGCCGGCATCAAAGTCGAACACGAACCCGTCGCGCTCGGCAACGACGACCTGACGCTGGCGCAGGCAGGGCTTGCGGTGCGCTTCGACTTCGACGCCAAGGGTTTCATGGGCATGAACGACGGCGACGCTTCCGGCGGCCAGCAGGTGATGAAATCGCTGATCCTGCTGGTGGCGCTGATGATGGAAGAATCGCGCCCCGGCGGCTTCGTTTTCATCGACGAACCCTTCGCCCACCTCGACATCGTCAACATCGAGCGCGTGTCGGGTTTTTTGAAAGCGACCAAGGCGCAATACCTGCTCACCACGCCGGTCACGCACAACGTCAATATCTACGACCCGGCGACGCTGACGCTGGTGACGTTCAAGAAACGCCCGGGCGAAGCGTGGGCGCCGGGCGTGAAAGTGCTGATGCGCGACACCTCGACGGCGCATTGACCATGCTGCGCGTCGTCATACAGAGCAAAACCCGACGGCAGCGCGACTCCGAACAAGCGCCGCGCGGACTCGACAACCTGCCCGACGACTGGCGGCACCTGCTCAAACGCTGGGTCAAACGCGGCGGCGACAGCCGCTGGGAAACGCTCAAGGGCGACGCCGGCGTGGGACAGCAAAATCTGGCGCAGGCGCTGCTCGACTGGCTGCTCGACAACGGCTGGATTGTGCTGACCGAAAAATTCGAGCGCGCCGACTGGTGGCCGTATCGCGTGCAATTTGTTGAGCCTGTGCAATTGCGCGCCGCCCTCGGCATCGTCGACGCGGATGCTGTCGCTGCACAGTGGCAGAACGTGCGCTCAACCTTGCCGCCCGACGCGCCGCTGCTCGATGCGCTCGACAGCTTGCCACCCAAAGCCGCGCTCGCGCGCGCCGATCTCGTCGCTGCTTTGGCGCGCTGGCAGCTCGAACAGCGCAGCGGCACCCAGCGCGACTTCGCCCTGTTCGTACGCCACGCCACCAAGGCCATCACGCCGGCCGAATGGGCCTGGCTCGGAAATGCAACCGATCTTGCCGAATGGGGTATCGAGCGCCACACGCCGCTGCTGCTGATCGCCGCGCCGGTCGAACTTCAGTTCCCGCACGCCGTGCTGAACCTCGCCGCCTGCGTCGACTTCTGCGCCCTGACTCCGGCCACACTGGCTGCCGCCACGGCTGCGCGCGGTGCGCCCGAACGCTGGCATCTGGTGGAAAACCGCACCAGCTTCGAGCGCGTCGCGCGCAGCCGCGAAGCAGACGCCGGGGTGATCTGGCTGCCCGGTTTTCCGCCAGGCTGGTGGCGCAAAGCCGTGGCGCATGTGCTCGCGCTGGCACCCGCTCCCGCCGCCATCGCCTGCGACCCCGACCCCGCTGGCGTCGCCATCGCCCTGCAGGCCGGCGCGTTGTGGCAAGCCGCCGGCCTCGACTGGCAGCCCTGGCACATGGACATCGCCACCCTGCAAAACCTTCCCAGCCATGGCGCACTGAACGCCTGGGACAGCGCACGCATCGCGCAGCTGCGGCAAGCGCCGAACCTGCCTGCGCCGTTTGCGACGCTGCTGGATTACATGCAACAGCACAATATCAAGGGCGAACAAGAAGGGGTGTTGTAAGCGCGCAGGGCTGGCTTGCGTCGCCCCAGGTTGATGTATATCCTGTATACACAAAGGAGGTTCACCATGCTCACACGCGTCTTCAAAAGCGGCAACTCGCTGGCCGTACGCATTCCCAAGGAACTCGCCAACGCCCTCGCCAGCCAGGATGTCGAAATCGAAAAAGTCGGCGACACCCTCGTCCTGCGCCCCGTCGTCAAGCGCAAGCTGACCGGGCTGGCCGAGGCGTTCGCCATGTTCACGCCCGACTTCATGGCCGAGGGCCGCGAATTCCACGAGCAGAAGGAACGCGACTGGAGCGGCTTTGGCGAAGCCGCGCAGCTTCACCAGAAACCTGTCGATTACAAATCCGGCAAGTAGCCGCCATGCGCTACATGCTGGACACCAACATCTGCATCTATCTGATGAAGGCGCACCCGCCTGCTGTGCTGGCGCGCTTGCAGCAACTCGATCACGGCGACGCCGTCATGTCGATCATCAGCTACGCCGAATTGCGCGTGGGTCTGGAAGGGCTGGGGCCTACGCGCGGACAGAACGAACGCGCGCTGCGCCTGCTCACCAGCGACATTCCCGTCCTGCCCTTCGACGAAACTGCCGCCAAACATTACGGCGTGCAACGCGCAGCCGTCCGCGACCGTCGCCGCGACGCGCTGGATCGGCTGATTGCCGCCCACGCCGCGAGCCTGGGGCTTACGCTCATCACCAACAACGAAGCGGATTTCCGGGATTACCCCGGTCTCGTTGTTGAAAACTGGGTGTGAACTGCTCCATCGTCTAACTGTTTTCCATCCTCGTCGGAGACCCCATGCGCACCGAAACCCCCGTCACGCTGTATCTCAAGAACTACGCCCCACCCGCCTGGCTGATCGACACGGTCGATTTGCACGTGGCGATTTTCGAGGACTACGCCGAGGTCAAAACCCGTCTCGCCTGCCGCCGCAATCCGGCGGCGCTGACCGGCGCGCTGGTGCTGTATGGCGAAGCACTCGAACTGATGAGCGTGACGCTCGACGGCGCCGCACTCGACCCGGCTCGTTACACCTGCGCCGACGGCCTGCTGACCATCGCAGCGCCGCTGCCCGACATGTTCCAGCTTGAAACCACGGTGCGCATTCACCCGGACCAGAACACCCAGCTCTCCGGCCTGTACCGTTCCAAAGACGGCTATTTCACCCAGTGCGAGGCCGAGGGCTTCCGCCGCATCACTTTCTTCCCGGACCGGCCGGACGTGATGGCGAAATTCAGCTGCACGGTGGAAGCCGAGCGCGCGCGTTTTCCGCATCTGCTGTCGAACGGCAATCCCGTCGCCGCCGGCGCGTGCGACGACGACGCGGCTCGGCACTGGGTGCGCTGGGAAGATCCCTTCCCCAAGCCCGCGTATCTGTTCGCGCTGGTCGCGGCCAGGCTCGACGTGCTGGAAGACCGCTACACCACTGCTTCAGGGCGTCCGGTCAAGCTCGAAATCTACGTCGAACCCGGCAAGCTCGACCAGTGCGGCCATGCGATGGCGGCACTGAAAAAGGCCATGCGCTGGGATGAAACACGCTTCGGCCTGGAATACGATCTCGACCGCTACATGATCGTCGCGGTGGGCGATTTCAACATGGGCGCAATGGAGAACAAGGGCCTCAACATCTTCAACACCAAGTACGTGCTGGCCCGCCCCGACACCGCGACCGACGCCGATTACCAGGGCATCGACCGCGTCGTCGCTCACGAGTATTTCCACAACTGGACCGGCAACCGCGTCACCTGCCGCGACTGGTTCCAGCTGTCGCTGAAGGAAGGCCTCACCGTGTTTCGCGACCAGGAATTCGGCGCCGACGTGCACTCGCGCGCGGTCACCCGCATCCAGGAAGTGCGCGGTCTGCGCGCCGGCCAGTTCCCCGAAGACGCGGGGCCGATGGCGCACCCGATCCGGCCCGCCTCCTACGTCGAGATCAACAACTTCTACACCGCCACCGTCTACAACAAGGGCGCGGAAGTCATCCGCATGATCCACACCCTGCTCGGTGAAAAAGGCTTCCGCGCCGGCATGGATTTGTACTTCCAGCGCCACGACGGCCAGGCCGTCACCTGCGAGGATTTCGTCGCGGCGATGCAGGATGCAAGCGGCGTCGACCTCACGCAGTTCCGCCGCTGGTACGCGCGCGCGGGCACGCCGGTATTGAGAGCGAATGGCGAGTACGACGCCGCGTCGCAGCGCTACACGCTCACACTCACGCAAACCCTCGCGCCAACCGCCTACGAAAAGCGGCTCACAGAAAACGGACAGACGGTTGAAGACGGCGCCCTGCACATCCCCGTCGCCGTCGGCCTCGTGCTGCCCGACGGCACGGACGCCGCCCTGCGGCTCGCGGGCGAGAGTGGGACATCCACCACCCGCGTGCTCTCGCTCACCGAGTCCACGCAGACGTTTGTATTCGAGGACATCCCCGCCGCGCCCGTCGCCTCGCTGCTGCGCAATTTCTCCGCGCCCGGGGCAGCGACTGGATCCCGACCGCCTTCCTCGACGCCTGCGCCCGCGTGCTCGCCGACGGCCTCGAAGGCGACCCCGCACTCGCCGCCGAAGCGCTGGCGCTGCCGTCCGAAACCGTGCTCGCCGACAGCGTCGCCGCAGCGGGCAAGATCATCGACCCCGACGCCATCTTCAACGCGCGTCTCGCCTTGCGCCGCGCGCTCGCCGCGCACTGCCAGTCACAATTCGACGCCGCCTTTACCGCCCTCGCCCCCACCGAACCCTACGCTCCCGATGGCGCACAGCTGGGCCGCCGCGCCCTGCGTAACACCTGCCTCGCCTACCTCGCCGAAGCTGCGCCCTCGGAAATGGCCCCGCGCCTCGCCGCGCTGGTCAAGGCCGGCGGCAACATGACCGACGTGTTCGCCGCACTCGCCACCCTCGTCCAGCTCAACGTGCCGGCAAAAGAAGCGGCCCTCGCCGCGTTCTACGAGAAGTGGCGCGACGAAGCGCTCGTCGTCGACAAATGGCTGTCCGTGCAGGCCACCGCGCGCACCACCGACGCCCGCGCCATCCGCGCGCTCATGGCCCAGCCCGCCTTCGATCTCAAAAACCCCAACCGCGTCTACGCCCTCATCCGCGGCTTCTGCGGCGCCAATCCGCGCCACTTCCACGCCGCCGACGGCAGCGGCTACGCGTTGGCAGCAGATGTGATCAGTGAATTGCAGGCCATGAACCCGCAGGTCGCCTCACGCATCGCCCGCAGCTTCGACCGCTGGCGCCAGTTCGACGCCGGCCGGCAGGCGTATGCGCGCGCTGCGCTGGAGCGCATCGCGGCGGTCGGGGGACTGGCGAAGGATGTGGCTGAGGTGGTGGGGAATGCGTTGAAGGGCTGATTGCAAAAGCGGCCGTGTCGTCCTCAAAGCAAGACAGACGTAGCGTCTGCTGCTGCAGCTTGGACTAATCCCATAATGGGACTATGATCCAGCCATGCGCATCGTCGCCATCAAAATCCTTCGCGACTACTGGATTCGTCATCCGGCCGCAAAGTCTCATCTGGAAGCCTGGATCGACGAAGCCCGGCAAGGTAATTGGCAACAGCCTTCCGACATCAAAGCGGTTTTTCGCCACGCCAGCATCCTCAAAAACCGCCGCGTGGTATTCAACATCAAGGGCAACGATTACCGCATGGTTGTCGCCGTGGCCTATCGCTTCGGCGCGCTGTACATCAAATTCATCGGCACGCATGCGGAGTACGACACCATCGATGCCGAAACTGTGGAAATGGAGTTATGAACATGGACATCCGCCCCATCCGTACCCAAGCCGACTACCGTGCCGCCATGCGCGAAATTTCCACCTATTTCGACAACGAACCCCAACCCGGCACGCCGGACGGTGATCGTTTCGACATCCTGCTTACACTGGCAGAAGCCTACGAGACCCGGCACTTTCCGGTGGATTTGCCTGACCCCGTCGAGGCCATCAAATTCCGCATGGAACAGGGCGACCTCACCCCCAAAGACCTCGAACCCATGATCGGGCGCATGAACCGGGTCTATGAAATCCTCAACCGCAAACGCCCGCTGACGCTGGCGATGATCCGCAAACTGCACACCGGGCTGGGGATACCGGCGGAGAGTTTGATCAAGGCAACAGACATGGGAGTGTGATGATGAAAGACCTGACCCCGGCTTCTGTGCATGTCCCCGCTACAGATCTCGTGGCCGATAGTCATTTGGATCGAAGTTTCCACTCTTGAGTCGCTCTTCCCTGACTCGTTCAGCTTCCACGCCCATGTCGATGTAGTACAACAATGACATTGCTCCGCCTGACCCACCACCAACACGAACGTCCAGATCGAAGAAGGTTGTGGAATTAAAGTAATACCGTGAAAGAACATTGAGAACATCGGCAAGTGCGCCCAATGCCTCCCTCACCTTCAGGCGGGAAGCCGGCTTTAGTGGCTCGCCCCCGGTCCTAAGCGCGAGATGCATATCCCGGTGGGCTAAGTGGCGATTTCTCCAATCGCGGCAAAAATCCGATGCATCTAGTGCTTCCTTCACAGATGAACCGACTCTCACCTTTAGAACATCGTCCGTCAGAGCTTCTTCAAGGGCGCGAACTGAGAGATTGGACTTACCCATGGACTTCGGTGGGTCGGTCAGCCTGGCGATATGCAGAATGATTCCTTCCCACAAGGAGTCCTGCACTATGCGAGTGAATGCCGGGGCAGCACCGTTGAGAAGCGTGACGCGAGACTCTTTTGTCCCGAATAGCGCCACATACTCAGCCCAAGTTAGATAGAGCCAGGCAAGTTCCTGCCACAACAGCGAATAGATTGAACCAACTTGCTCACCCATCGCGTCGATGTTCTTTAGGCGATCTTCTTCAGCAGTCATTTCGTACGCCCTGTTGACTGCAGAGTTGTACGTCATTTGAACAACCTCTCCTTCTGTACGTGGATGTACAAGGAATCCAGCTCCTTACGGAAACGCAAAAAATAGGGTCAGTCCCCACATGCGCGGCAGACATCACGCCCCAGGCCACAGCCGAGAAAAATCAAACGAAAGCTCGCGGTGATGCCGGATGGACAACAGGTATACGGTAGCTTCCGCCTCTGACACGGTGTACAGCATGAGGTAGTCGCCATGCAGGTATTCGCGCAGGGCCAGGGCGGCTCCGGTCGGAAGCGCGGCGAGTTGGGCCAGCGCTTCGGCCGATTGGGGCGGACGGTCCAGGTAGCACCGGCCGATGCGCGGATAGCGGCTCAGGTTGGGGATGACCGAGGCGCGCAATTCGGCCAGCAGCGTATCGAAGGCGAGACCCGCGTCGGCTTGCAGCAGGAAGGCTTCGACGGCGTCGAGGCGTTCCATAAAACTCGCGGTCAGTTCGACGCGGTACAGCTGCTCAGCCACGCTTGCGGATGGGCTTGCCAGCGTTGGACGGTTTGGCGGAATCGGTGGCGGCCCGGCGCTGTTGCAGCCGCTCGATGGCACCATCGGCCTCGAAGGTCCGACCGACGGCGATGTCAGCCAGACCACGGCGGGCGTCGTCGATGAGCAGCAGATGGATGCGTTCGCGTTCCAGCCGGTGGTAATAATCCAGTCGGTCGGCGTCGATCAGGGCGACGTAACTCTCGCCGTTCTTGGTGATGATCTTTTCGGCGCCAGCCTTGGCCTGATCGGCGAGTTCAGAGAGATTGGCGCGCGCCTGTGTGAACGGCACGACATCGCCGGTGGAAAAGCCCATGACCGACCTCTTTGCTGATAGATTACAGAATAGTGTGCAGGATACTGCGCTACATGACGTGCTGTCCATCCCAACGGGACAAACCAGTATTGCTGATTAAGCCTCAAGCATGCGCCACCGAATGAACGGCCCGCAAGCGCTCACCCATGCTCGCTTCGGCTGTTTTGAGGTCGTAGTCGGCCTGTAGATTCAGCCAGTACTGCGGCGTCTGGTCGAACGCGCGGCCGAAGAGCAGGGCCAGCTCTGCCGTGACCGGACGCGATCCCTTGATGACGTGCGATATGCGCATGGGCGAAACGTCAATCGCCCGCGCGAACTCGGCTTGCGACATACCCAGGTCTTCCAGTATCTCGGCCAGAAACTCCCCAGGGTGGATGCTGGGCAATCCGTTTTTGGTCATGGCATTTCCTTAGTGGTAATCAACGATTTCAACATCGAAGGCATGGCCGCCTTCGAACCTGAAACACACGCGCCATTGGCCGTTGATGCGTATGCTCCATTGGCCCTGGCGGTCGCCCGCCAGCTTTTCCAGCTGGTTGGACGGCGGCATTCGCAAATCTTCAATTTGGGCGGCGGCGTGAAGTTGACTCAGACGCATGGCCGCACGTTTCAGGATTTCTATCGGCAAACGTCGAGACTTGCCGGTTGCAAAGAAATGCTCTGTTTCCGGGTTGGCGAAGGTTTGAATCACGCGCCAAACATAAACAATATGTTTATATCAGTCAAGCGAAATAAAACGCGCCACGGTTTTGTTCTTCCTTTCCAATCAAGAGGATGCGAATCCGCTTGTTCAAATGCCCCGCTTGACCATGGCGACCAGTTGGTCGAGCGCCACGCCCCAGCCTTCTTCAAAGCCCATGGAAGCGTGCAACCGGCATCCCGCCTCGTCTGCATGAATGACGGTTGCGCGGTAGCGGGTGCCGTTTTCGCCGTGCGGGGCCATTTCGACCTTGGCGGTGAACATGAATTCGGCCGCTTCATCGCCGCAGGGGGCGTTCATCAATGCGGGGCGAAAGCCGGGCAATAGGGCATTGGTCCAGACGAGCTTTTCGTTTTTGACCGTTTCCAGGTAGCAGCCGATATTGGAAAAGTCTTTGCCTTCTGGCGACTGCATGGTGGTGCGAAAAATACCGCCGGGGCGCACATCGACTTCGGCATCGATCGTCTTCCATGGCAAGGGGCAAAACCATTGCTTGATCAACTCGGGTTCCGTCCAGGCCCGCCAGACTAGCTGGGGCGGCACATCGACGATGCGCTCAAAAGTCAAATCCAATTTGTTGTTGAAGGTCGTCGTCATCTGTTTTCTCCTTGGCTATGGGGTGCTTGCGTACGGATCGTGTGGCGGGCTTGGGTTTTTTGGAGCTTGTGGCGGATTGAGCTAGCTTTCCGGCACTTCTTTTGGGCTTGGCCGGTGTTTCGGTTGGCTTGCGTGCGTCTGGATTGGGCGCCATTTCCTGCGTCGGGGTGGCCGCGGATTCACTGGCGTGCAGTTCCAGCAGATAGGCATCCAGACGGTCCAGACGGCCTTCCCACAACTGCCGGTACTGTTCTATCCAGTCAACCGCTTGCTTGAGTTGCTCGCCATCGATTTTGCAGGGGCGCTGCTGCGCCTGGCGGGTCTTGATCAGCAGCCCTGCTTTTTCCAGCATTTTGATGTGTTTCGAGACGGCGGGCAGGCTCATCTTGAATGGCGCGGCCAGCTCGTTTACCGAGGCCTCGCCCTGCACCAGACGCGCCAGCATTGCCCGTCGCGTGGGATCCGACAGCGCAGCAAAGGTCATGCTCAAGGTGTCTGTTGCGGGGATCATGCGTAGTTTCTCTATCGGTTAATTAACCTTTCGGTTAACTATAGGGCGAGGCTTGGCATTCGTCAAAGCCCTGCGGATTGCCTGCTTGCTCAGCCCTCCGCCACCACCCCCAGCACCGCCTCGCCATACGCCTCCAGCTTCTTCGTCCCCAGCCCGGATATCTCGCCCAGTTCCGCCAGCGTGGCGGGACGGCGGGCGGCGATTTCGCGCAGGGTGGCGTCGTGCAGGATGACGTAGGCGGGCACGCCTTTTTCGTTGGCGGTTTCGCGACGCCAGGCGCGCAGCGAAAGGAACAAGGGATCTTCGTCGTCGTGAACGCCGGTGCCGGAGCTGGGGGCGAGGCGGGATTTCTTGCTGCGCGCCGGGCGGACTTCGATGGCGCGCAGCATGACGGTTTCTTCGCCCTTCAACACGGGCTTGGCGGCGGCGGTGAGTTTCAACGCGCCGTAGGCCGTGTGATCGACTTCCAGCAGGCCGCGCACGACCAGCTGGCGCAGCACGGTGCGCCACACCTTGTCGGTCTGGCTGGCGCCGATGCCGAACACGCTCAGGCTGGTGTGGCCGAATTTGTCGACCTTGTCGGTCGCCTTGCCGAGCAGCACGTCGATGACGTGGCCGGCGCCAAAGCGCTGGCCGGTGCGGTAGACCGTCGACAACAATTTTTGCGCGGCTTCGGTGCCGTCCCACAGCGTCGGCGGATTCAGGCACACGTCGCAGTTGCCGCAGGGCTGGCTGGCTTCGCCGAAGTAGCTCAGCAGCGCAACGCGACGGCAGCTCGCTGCCTCACATAGCCCGACCAGCGCATCCAGCTTGGCGTGGCCGCTGCGTTTGTGCGCGTCCTCGGCTTCGCCTTCGTCGATGAAGCGGCGCTGGGTGACGACGTCCTGCAACCCCCAGGCCATCCACGCTTCGGCGGGCTCGCCGTCGCGGCCGGCGCGGCCGGTTTCCTGATAATAGCCTTCGACCGAGCGCGGCAGATCCAGGTGCGCGACGAAGCGCACGTCGGGCTTGTCGATGCCCATGCCGAACGCGAGCGTGGCGACCATGACGACGCCGTCCTCGCGCAGGAATTTTTCCTGATGCCGACGGCGGGTGTCGTTGTCCATGCCGCCGTGATACGGCAAGGCGGTCAAGCCAGCCTGCTTCAGCCCCTCGGCAGTTTCTTCGACCTTTTTGCGCGTGCTGCAATAAACAATCCCGGCTTCGCCTTTGTGCTCGCCGAGGAAATCGAGAAGCTGGCGACGTGGGTCGGACTTCTCGGAAATTCGGTAACGGATGTTGGGGCGGTCAAAACTGGCGACGAAGACGCGCGCGGCGCCGAGATCGAGCCGGGTGAGGATTTCGGCGCGCGTCGCGGCGTCGGCGGTGGCCGTCAGGGCAATGCGCGGCACCTCGGGAAAGCGTTCATGCAGCGTGGACAAGCCCAGGTATTCCGGGCGGAAATCGTGTCCCCACTGCGATACGCAGTGCGCTTCGTCGATGGCGAACAGCGCGACCTGCGCCTGTTCGAGCAGGCTCTGAAAACGCTGGGTGAGCAGGCGTTCCGGCGCGACATACAGCAGCTTGAGTTGGCCAGTGACGAATTCGCGTTCGACCTGCATCGCTGCCGCGCCATCCAGACTGGAATTCAGGAACGCCGCCGCGATGCCCAGTTCCTGCAGCGCCGCGACCTGATCCTGCATCAGCGCGATCAGCGGCGACACCACCACCGCGCAGCCGTCGCGCAGCAGCGCGGGTATCTGGAAACACAGCGACTTGCCGCCGCCGGTCGGCATAAGCACCAGCGCGTCGCCACCCGCCACCAGCGTATCGACAATGGCGGCCTGCTCGCCGCGAAACGCGGGGTAGCCGAAAACGCGGTTGAGCAGGCTTAATGGGGTGTCGGACATGGAAAAACGCCTATCGGCTTGGGTTCATTCTGGATTTCCTGGTTGAGGCAGCCAGATTCGGATTTCTTACTGGAAAATCGGTGTGTCACATCGGCTATAATTGTGTCACGTTTTGCCGCCCGGAGGCTGCCGATGAAAACCCTGACGATCCGCGAAGCCCGCGAGGGCCTGTCGCACCCCGACCAGATGTTCGCTGACAGCGACGAAATCCTGGTGGTCAAGCATGGCGAGCCGGTGGCGCGGATTTTGCCGGTCGAGCCCAAGCGCCGGGTACGCTCGTTGCGGGCGTTCCTGGAAAGCCAACCGATGCAAACGATTCCCAGCGAGGCCATTCTGGCAGAAGAGCGCGAGGACCGCGTTTGAGCGCCTATATCGACACCAGCGCGCTGGCCAAATGTTATATCCGCGAGCCCCGCTCGCTGGACGTACTCGACTGGGCGGATGCACAGGACGAAGTCGTCACCAGCCCGCTAACCCTGGTGGAATTCCGCTGTGTGCTGGCACGGCGCCGGCGCGCCCAGCAGATCGACCCGCCACTCGAACGCGTCGCCCTCGCCGAATTTGACCGCGATGTGCAAGCGCATTCCTGGCGCATCCAGCACGACGCGCCCAATCTGTTTCTTGAAGCGAGGCAGCTGATCGACCTGATTCCGGAGCTGCCCCTGCGTGCGCTCGATGCGCTGCATCTAGCCTATGCCCGCCATTTCGGTGCGACCAGTTTCGCCACCGCCGACAAGCATCAAGCCGAAGCGGCCAAAGCGCTCGGTCTTCCCGTCGCCATTTTTTACTAAACCCCTATTATTGAGTTGGCATCATGACCGAACCCACTTCCGCTCCCATCCTCGACGAAAATCAGATCATCGCCGAGCGCCGCGCCAAGCTGGCCGCGATCCGCGAACAGGGCGTCGCCTTCCCCAACGATTTCGATCGCCGCGACTACGCCGGCAAGCTGGCCGCCGCCCACGGCGACAAGACCAAGGAAGCGCTGGAAGGCGAAGCGGTCGAAGTGCAACTGGCCGGCCGCATGATGCTGAAGCGCGTGATGGGCAAGGCCAGCTTCGCCACCCTGCAGGACATGAGCGGGCAGATTCAGGTGTATGTGTCGAACGACCATGCCGGGCTGGAATCGCACGACGCGTTCAAGCACTGGGATCTGGGCGATTTCATCGGCGTGACCGGCATCCTGTTCAAGACCAACAAAGGCGAGCTCACCATCCAGGCCCGCTCCATCCGTCTGCTGGCTAAGGCCTTGCGCCCGCTGCCGGAAAAATTCCACGGCCTGGCCGACCAGGAACAGAAATACCGCCAGCGCTATCTCGACCTGATCACCAACGATGTCGCGCGCGAAGCCTTCATGCGCCGCTCGAAGATCATCTCGGCGATCCGCGGCTTCATGATTGAGCGCGACTTTCTCGAAGTCGAAACGCCGATGATGCATCCCATCCCCGGCGGCGCGGCGGCCAAGCCGTTTGCCACTCACCACAACGCGCTCGACATGGAAATGTTCCTGCGCATCGCGCCCGAGCTGTATCTCAAGCGGCTGGTGGTCGGCGGCTTCGAAAAGGTATTCGAGATCAACCGCAATTTCCGCAACGAAGGCCTGTCGACGCGACACAACCCCGAGTTCACCATGATGGAGTTCTACGAGGCCTATCGCGAATACCGCTATTTGATGGACTTCACCGAGTCTTTGATTCGCGCTGCCGCGATCGCCGCCACCGGCTCGACCGTGGTGCCCTATCAGGGCCATGAAATCGACCTCGGCAAGCCGTTCGCCCGCCTCACCATAGTCGGGGCGATCCGCCATTACCACCCGCATTACACGGTTGAGCAATTGAACGACCGCGACTGGCTGATCGGCCAGTTCAAGGCGATGAAAGGTAAATACCGCCCGTACGATGGCCTCGGCGGCCTGCAGCTGTCCTTCTTCGAGGAAACCACCGAAACGCTGCTGATTCAGCCGACGTTCATCATCGACTACCCCGCCGAAGTGTCACCGCTGGCGCGCCGCTCCGACACCCAGCCGGACATCACCGAACGCTTCGAGCTGTTTATCACCGGGCGTGAAATGGCGAATGGATTTTCGGAGCTGAACGACGCCGAAGACCAGGCCGAACGCTTCATGGATCAGGTGCGCCAAAAAGAGGCCGGCGACGAGGAAGCGATGCACTACGACGCCGACTATATCCGCGCGCTGGAGCATGGCCTGCCGCCCACCGGCGGTTGCGGCATCGGCATCGACCGCCTGGTGATGTTGCTGACCGACTCGCCGAGCATCCGCGACGTGATCCTCTTCCCGCAGATGCGGCGGGAACATTAATACAGCCCGCAAATGAGGCGGGAACATTAAATAGGCCCGCAGATGCGGCGCGAGTTGCCGTAAGCACGCATCGCACGTTATTTGCTTCGACAGACTTTTACCTTTCCCTTTCGAGATCGCCATGACCGACGCTTTCAACACCCAGGATTCCTTTTCCACCCCCAGCGGCAGCAAGCAGTTCGCTTCGCTGAAAAAACTCGAAGCCGCGCTCGGCGCATCGGTGGCACGGCTGCCGGTATCGATCCGCATCGTGCTGGAATCGGTGCTGCGCAACTGCGACGGCGTCAAGGTCACGCCCGAGCACGTCAAGCAGCTGGCTGGCTGGAAGCCCAACGCCGAACGCACCGAGGAAATCCCCTTCACCGTGGCGCGCGTGATCCTGCAGGACTTTACCGGCGTGCCGCTGCTGGCCGACCTCGCGGCGATGCGCACCGCCGCCCAGAAACTCGGCAAGGACCCGAAGAAGATCGAGCCGCTGGTGCCGGTCGACATGGTGGTCGACCACTCGATCCAGGTGGATGCTTCGGGCAGCCATGACGCGCTCGACCACAACATGAAGATCGAATTCGAGCGTAATCGCGAGCGCTACCAGTTCCTGAAATGGGGCATGCAGGCCTTCGATACGTTCAAAGTGGTGCCGCCCGGCGTCGGCATCGTGCACCAGGTCAACATGGAATACCTGGCGCGCGGCGTGATGGAAAAGGACGACGTCGCCTACCCCGACACGCTGGTCGGCACCGACAGCCACACCACGATGATTAACGGCCTCGGCATCGTCGCCTGGGGCGTCGGCGGCATCGAGGCCGAAGCCGCAATGCTCGGCCAGCCGGTGTATTTCCTCACCCCCGACGTCGTCGGCGTCAACCTGACCGGCGCGGCCAAGCCCGGGGTCACCGCCACCGACATCGTGTTGACCATTACCGAAATGCTGCGCAAGGCAAAAGTGGTGGGCAAGTTCGTCGAGTTTTTCGGCGCGGGCGTCGCCGCGATGTCGGTCACCGACCGCGCGACGATTGCCAACATGGCCCCGGAATACGGCGCGACCATGGGCTTTTTCCCGGTCGACGAAGCCACCTGCCAGTACTTTGCCGCGACCGGCCGCAGCGAGACGCAAGTGGGCACCATCCGCGCCTACTACCAGGCGCAGGGCCTGTTCGGCATTCCGCAGGCCGGCGACATCGATTACTCGCACATGCTGGAAATGGACTTGTCCACGGTGGAACCTTCGGTCGCCGGCCCCAAGCGGCCGCAGGATCGCATCGCGCTGGCCAGCCTGAAATCCGCGTTCACCGGGTTGATGGACAAGGCTGCGGTCGACGGCGGTTACGGCAAGGCGGGCGAACTGGGCCAGCGCCATGTCCTGCCCGCTTCCACCCATACCCCCGTTGACCTCGCCGGCGGCGGCAGCCTGGACGAAACCGCCCCGGTACCGGCGTCGGAAGAAGAAATGCTGGACAGCCACCCTTCGCCCGACCATGTCGTGGCCGACCCCAGCACCGTATTCAAGAACGGTAACGGCAGCCTCGGACACGGCGACGTCGTGATCGCCGCGATCACCTCATGCACCAACACCTCCAACCCCGGCGTCATGCTCGCCGCCGGCCTGCTGGCGAAGAAAGCCGCCGCGCTGGGCTTGAAGCCGCCCGCGCACGTCAAGACCAGCCTCGGCCCCGGCTCGCGTGCGGTCACCGAATACCTCAACAAGGCCGGGCTGATGGATGCGCTGGAGAAGGTTGGATTCAGCGTCGTCGGCTACGGCTGCACCACCTGCATCGGCAATTCGGGCCCGCTCAAACCCGAAATCGACAAGGCCATCGCCGACCACGATCTGGTCGTCGCCTCGGTGCTGTCGGGCAACCGCAACTTCGAAGCGCGCGTGCACCAGGCGGTCAAGGCCAACTTCCTGATGTCGCCGCCGCTGGTCGTGGCTTTCGCGCTGGCGGGCCGGGTGGATATCGACTTCGAAACCGAGCCGCTTGGCACCCGCCAGGACGGCCAGCCGGTTTTCCTCAAAGACCTGTGGCCGAGCAACGAAGACGTCGCCGCCGTGATGAACACCGCCACCGATCCCGCCGCCTACCGCAAGATCTACGCCGACGTCGGCGCCGACAACCCGTTGTGGGATGCCGTCTCCGCCCCCACCGGCATGGTCTACGAATGGGATGCGAAATCGACCTACATCCAGCAGCCGCCGTTCTTCGCCCAGCAGCAGGCCGTGGCCAGCACCTCGATCAAATCCGCCCGCGCGCTGGCGATCTTCGGCGACTCGGTCACAACCGACCACATCAGCCCCGCTGGCGGCATCAAGCCGACCTCGCCGGCCGGCCTGTACCTCACCGAACACGGCGTGCAGAAAGTCGACTTCAACAGCTACGGCGCCCGCCGCGGCAACCACGAAGTGATGATGCGCGGCACCTTCGCCAACGTCCGCATCAAGAACCTGATGATCCCCGGAAGCGAAGGCGGCATCACGCTCAAGGGCGGCGAACAGCAGGCCATCTACGACGCCGCCATGGCGTATCAGGCCGAAGGCAAGCCGCTGATGATCTTCGCTGGCGAGGAATACGGCACCGGTTCCAGCCGCGACTGGGCCGCCAAGGGCACCACGCTGTTGGGCGTCAAAGCCATCGTCGCTAAAAGCTTCGAGCGCATCCACCGCGCCAACCTCGCCGGCATGGGCGTGCTGCCCTGCCAGTTCAAGGACGGCGTCGATGCGACTACGCTCAAACTCGATGGCTCTGAGACCTTCGACCTCGAAGGCATCGAGACCGGCATCGTGCCGCAGCAGGATGTGACGCTGGTGATCCATCGCGCCGATGGAAAGTCTGAGCGCGTGGTCGTCAAACTGCGCATCGATACGCCGATTGAAGTGGAGTATTACAACAAGGGCGGGATATTGCCGTTTGTGCTGGAGCAGTTGGTGGGGTGAATGTGTCATGCGGCGGATAACGGCCTACGGCCTCATCCGCCCTACGCGATCTCGGCAGACGAAGAAGGAATGGGCCTTGACTGACGCAATTGAAACCTCGCAGAAGGATGTCTGTGAAAAGTACGGCGTCGCCTATCACCCTTCACCATCGGATATGAAGGTAGGGATTGCCCTCAATGTTCGGGAAGGAGTGCCGCCAATAAATGGGTTACGCCACCCATCAGAGGACGATACCACCGGCTGGTATATATGGGCCGGAGAAGAACTATCTGCTGATCCCGATTTCTTTAAACCGCTACATGTGGAGCATTTGTCGGACTGGTGCCCACAGGTGCAAAAATATCTAGGCCTGCCACCTGGGTGGCGGTTTTGGATCACAGGTGATTATGAAGATGTTTGGTATGACGAGTCATTGCTGGAAGCTTGAATAATGGCCGCAATGATGCGAACGATTTTGTTCCTTTTTATTGGCCATTGTTGTCAGCCAGCCCGCGTAGGGCGGATGAGGCCGAAGGCCGTTATCCGCCACATGTGAAATAACCACCCGACCATGCCAGACTACCGCCGCAACCGCGTCCCCGGCGGCACATATTTCTTCACGGTCAATCTGCTAGAACGCAATCGCAGCTTGCTGACGGACAACATCGAACTGCTGCGCAACGCGGTTCGCACCACACGCCGCAACAAACCTTTCCATATCGACGCCTGGGTTGTCTTGCCCGATCACATGCACTGTATCTGGACACTGCCCGAAGGCGATGCGGATTACGCTGCACGCTGGAAAGCGATCAAGATTGCCTTTTCCAAAGCGCTGCCGCATACGGAGTCGCTAAGCGCGGTTCGGCTGGCAAAAGGCGAACGCGGTATCTGGCAACGCCGCTACTGGGAACATACGATTCGTGACGAACGTGATTACGCGGCGCATATGGACTATGTGCATATCAACCCGGTGAAACACGGCCATGTAGCGCGGGTGGCAGACTGGCCGTATTCATCGTTTCATCGCCTACTTGTGGCGGGTGTGTATGCGCCGGATTGGGCCGGAGGAAACGATGAGGTATTGGCGACTGGAGAGCATTCGTAGGGCGGATGAGCACCCTGAAGGGCATAAACTCCGCGTTATCCGCCGAATGTAAGCCATCACCATACGGCGGATAACGGCCTGCGGCCTCATCCGCCCTACTTCCAGTTGGATCATGGCTGACCATGAATGCAAACTTGACTTGGAGAAATCTGACCATTCCATTTGATTCCGACGACCGCACTTATTTGTCAGCGACGAGCGCTTGCGCGCCTTTCGCGCATTGCCGGTCGAGAGCAAGCTGCGCTGGATCGAAGAACTCGCGATGTTTCTGCGAATGGCGCAGCCGGTAAGCAATCACGCCACCGCCGTGAAGAAGGAACGCCCTGGCTGAATCGGCACGCGTTGAAACCGTCTTGTCCGTCAAAGGTCAAAGGCGGTTATGACGTTGAACGCCGGCATCAATTTGCGTGTTCCCGCCGCCACACCCAGGGCGGCATCGGCTCGGCTTCCCGCCACAGTCCACGTGCAGCCTGCTGCGCATCACGTTGCACGGCTTTCAATTCGGCATTGCGGCGATAGCTTGAGGCCCAGGCCAACCCACGCCGCACCAGTTCGGTATTCACCTGCACGTAACGCAACTGGATCTGCGCAATCGTCCGCCCGTAGACGTCGATCGCGACCGTGTTCAGTTCAACCCGTTGATCCAGCACCAGCGTGCTCAACGCGCGCGTAGCCGCATCGCCGTAGGGTTGACCCCTTTCAGGGGCATCGATGTTGGCCAGGCGAATTTTCAGAAAGGCGCGCGAGGCAGCGCCATAGGAATCTGGCTTGAACAGGACGGTGTCGCCATCGATGACCACAAAGACCACGCCGCTCATCGACTCTGCCCACGCCGGCGCAAGGGCGACCAGCAACAGGCACAGCGCCAGCAGACGCCTCACCCGGCAAGCATCTCCGCTGCATGCTGGCGGGTGGTGGCGGTGATCTTGATGCCGCCCAGCATGCGGGCGAGTTCTTCCACCCGCGCGTCGGCGTCGAGCAATTCGATGTTGGACGACACGAAGCCGCCGTTGGCCTGCTTGGCGACGCGCAAATGCTGGCTGCCGCGAGCGGCGACTTGCGGCAGGTGGGTGATGACCAGCACCTGCCGCGTTTCGCCAAGCCTGGCCAGGCGCCGCCCCACGGCTTCGGCGACGCTGCCGCCAATGCCGACATCGACTTCGTCAAATATCAGCGTCGGCACGCCGGCCACGCCGGATAGCGCGGTCTGGATCGCCAGGCTGATGCGCGACAGTTCGCCGCCCGACGCCACTTTGGCCAGCGGCCCCGGCGGCAGGCCGGTGTGGCTGGCGACGAGGAAGCCGACGTCTTCGAGGCCATGAGCGCGCGGCTCGCTCACCGGCTGTAACTGAATATCGAGCCGACCGCCGGCCAGCGCCAGCTCATGCATCGCGGCGGTCACCTGTTTCGACAAGGCCTTGGCCGCTTTGCTGCGCTGCGCGCTGAGTTGCGTGGCCGCTTGCTGGTAGTGCGCCATGGCGGCCGCTTCGCTGGCCTGCAGGGCGTCGAGATCGTCGCTGGCGGCCAGTTCGGCCTGTCTTGTCTGGAACTGTTCGAGCAGCCCGGCCAGTGCGTCGGGCTGCACGCGATGCTTGCGCGCCAGCCGGTGCATGTCGCTCAACAAACGGTCGAGTTCGTCGAGCCGTTGCGGGTCGAGGTTCAGGTGATTGGAATAGCGGCGCAGCGCATGCACCGCCTCGGCCAGGTCGGCGCTGGCCGAATACAGCAGCGTGGCCACGTCCTTCAGGCTGTCGTCCACCGCCTGCATGGCATCGAGCCGCGCACCCAGTTCGCCGAGCTGGCTGGAGACGGCGGACTCGTCTTCGTCCAGCCCGGCGATCAGCGCCTGGCTGCCTTCGATCAGGGTGGTGACATGCGACAGCCGGGCGTGCTCAGTTTGGATGTCGTCCCAGCGCGCGAGGTCGTCGCCCAGTGCGCACAATTCTTCCACCGCCAACTGCAGGCCTTCGCGTTCGATCTGCCGCGCCTGGCCGCTGGATTCGGCGTCGAGCCGCCGCTGGCGCGCGCCTTGCCAGGCGTGCCAAGCGCTGCTGACCGTGGCGGCGGTTTGCTGCGCGCCGGCATAGGCGTCGAGCACCTCGCGCTGGGTGGATGCGCGCAGCAGGGCGTGATGGGCATGCTGGCCGTGAATATCGAGCAAAAACTCGGCGGCTTCCTTCAGCTGGGCGAGCGGCGCGGCGCTCCCGTTGATGAAGGCACGCGAGCGGCCGCCCGCCTCGATCACCCGCCGCAGAATCAGCGTGCCATCGTCTGCGGAAAAGCCTGCATCGTCGAGCCAGCGTGCCAGCTGATGCAAGCCATCAATCACGAATTCGGCGGCGATTTCGGCGCGCGCTGCACCCTGGCGCACCACCCCGCCCTCGGCGCGATCACCCAGTGCCAGCGCCAGCGCATCGACCAGAATGGATTTGCCCGCCCCGGTTTCGCCGGTGAGCACGGTCAGACCCGGCGCGAAATCGAGTTCGACCGACTCGACCAACAGGTAGTTATGGATGGAGAGATGCGACAGCATGAAACGGCTGTCCGTTAAAGCTTTTTGCCCCAATGCAGCTTCTGCCGCAGGGTGTCGTAGTAGCTGTAGGAATGGGGATGCAGCAAGGTGATCGGGCGGTTGGCACGGGTGATCCAGACATGATCGCCGCTTTGCAGGTCGAAATGATGCTGGCCGTCAAAGTGAACGCGCGCGTCATCAGCGTAGGTCAGGTGCAGTTCGATGCGTGAATGGCTGCTGACCACGATCGGGCGCGCCGACAGGGTGGGGTGTGCGGGCAGATCGGCACCAGCGCCACGGCTTCCAGCGTCGGGTGAACGATGGGCCCGCCCGCCGACAGCGCATACGCCGTGGTGCCGGTCGGCGAGGTGACCACCAGCCCATCGGCGCGCTGGCTGTAGACAAACTCGCTATTGATGGAAATCTCGATGTCGATCAGGCGACCTGAACCGCCTTTACCCAGCACCACGTCATTGAACGCGGTGGCCTCGAACACCTTTTCGTCATCGCGCCGCACCTGGCCGTTGAGCAGGATGCGCTCTTCAGCAACGTACTGGCCGCTGAGAATTTCAGCGATGGCGTCGTACATGTCCTCCACCGTGATGTCGGTGAGAAAGCCGAGCCGCCCCTGGTTGATGCCGATCAGCGGCACGCCATGCGGCGCCAGTTCGCGCGCGATCGAGAGCATGGTGCCATCGCCGCCCATCACCACCACCACATCGCTCTCGACTGCCAGGTCATGCAGGCTGCGGGTCGGACAATCCTGAAGATTCAGCCGCTCGGCCGTCTGGCTGGCAAGCAGAACGGCATGCCCGCGTGTCTGCAAAAACTCGGCCAGCGCACACACGGAGTCGTGCATCTCCGGGTTGTCGTATTTGCCGACGAGGCCGACAGTGTGAAAAGGCGTTTGCATGGGGGGCGATTATAAAGGGGTAAGAGTAAGCGGTGCGGGGTAAGCGGGAATTCCGTTCACCGTCCCCCGCTTGCCGCTCACCTATATAATCCCCCCATGCTCAACGACCGCGCCTCCATCCTGCTGAAAACCCTGATCGAACGCTACATCGTCGACGGCGAACCGGTCGGATCACGCACGCTTTCCAAGCATGCCGGGCTCGACCTGTCGCCCGCCAGCATCCGTAACATCATGTCCGACCTTGAGGAAATGGGATTTGTCGCCAGCCCGCATACCTCGGCCGGACGCATTCCGACCCCGCGCGGCTACCGCTTTTTTGTCGACCGCCTGCTCACCATGCGGCCGCTGGCGCAGGTCGAGGTCAGCCAGCTCGAACACAGCCTGGCTTCGTCCGATCCGCAGCATCTGATGAGCGCTGCGTCCAGCCTGCTTTCCAACCTTAGCCAGTTTGCCGGACTGGTGATGACGCCGCGCCGCAACCCGGCGTTCCGCCAGATCGAGTTCATCAACCTGTCGGACAAACGCATCCTGCTGATCATCGTCACCATGGAAGGCGAGGTCGAAAACCGCGTCATCCTGACCGAGCAGGCCGTCAACGCATCAGTGCTGACCGAGGCGGCCAACTACTTCAACAAGCATTTTTCGGGGCAGCGCTTCGACCAGGTGCGTGCCAAGCTGCGCGATGAGCTCGGCCGTGTGCGCGACGACATCACCCGGCTGATGAGCGCGGCCGTGGATGCCGGCAGTCAGGCGGCGGATGCTAGCCACGAAAACGTGGTGGTGTCGGGCAGCCGCAATCTGCTCAACGTCAACGAACTCTCCAGCAACATGGGCAACCTGCGCCGCCTGTTCGATGCCTTCGAGCAGAAGACCGGCCTGCTGCAACTGCTCGACCAGTCGCGCAACGCCGCCGGGGTGCAAATCTTCATCGGCGGCGAATCCGAGCTGCTGCCGCTCGACGAATGCAGCCTGGTCACCGCCCCTTATTCCGTCGATGGTCAGGTGGTCGGCACGCTCGGCGTAGTCGGCCCCACCCGCATGGCCTACGAACGCGTGGTGCCGATTGTCGACATCACCGCCAAACTTCTGTCGAGCGCACTGTCCCACCACTGATGAAATATCTCAAAGAACCCGACTACGCCCACGGCCAGCAAACCCGCACCGGCATTCTGCTGGTCAATCTGGGCACCCCGGCCGCGCCCACCGCAAAAGCGCTGCGGCCTTACCTGAAAGAGTTTTTGTCCGACCCGCGCGTGGTTGAAATCCCGCGCCTGGTGTGGTGGCTGATTCTGAACGGCATCATCCTCAACACCCGGCCCAGGAAATCCGCCGAAAAATATGCCTCGATCTGGACCGCCGACGGCTCGCCACTGCGGGTGCATACAGAAAAGCAGGCCAAGCTGCTGCAGGGCTGGCTGGGTGAAAAAATCACCAGCCCGATCAAGGTCGAATACGCCATGCGCTACGGCCAGCCGTCGGTTCCCGCCACGCTGGCAAAGATGAAGGCCGATGGCTGCGACCGTATCCTGATCCTGCCGGCCTACCCGCAATATGCCGCGTCCAGCACCGGAACCGCCTTCGACATGGCATTTGCCTGGCTGCAAAAAGTACGCAACCAGCCGGCGCTGCGCACACTCAAGCATTATCACGACCATCCCGGCTACATCGCCGCGCTGGCCAGCAACATCCGCGACGACTGGCAGAAAAACGGCCGCCCCGATGTGCTTGTCATGAGCTTTCACGGCGTGCCGCGCTACACCCTGGAAAAAGGCGACCCCTACCACTGCGAATGCCATAAAACCGGCCGCCTGCTGGCCGAGGCGCTCGGACTCGAAGCGCACCAGTTCCGCCTCACCTTTCAGTCGCGTTTTGGCCGGGCCGAATGGATCCAGCCCTACACCGACAAAACCCTGGAAGCGCTCGGCAAGGAAGGCGTCAAACGGGTCGACATCGTGGCCCCGGGCTTCACCTCGGACTGCCTGGAAACCCTGGAAGAACTGGCGATGGAAGGCCGCGAAACGTTTCTAGAAGCTGGCGGCAAGGAATTCCGCTACATCCCCGCGCTCAATGAACACCCGCAATGGATTGCCGCACTGGGGCAGATCGCGCTGGAAAACCTGGGCGGCTGGGTGAGTCTCGACGGCGAACGCAATGCCGACGAGGCCGAACGCCAGGCCAGCAGAAATCGGGCACTGGCCCTCGGCGCGCGGAACTGAATCCCGACCCGATGCAGCACGCCCGCATGGGCACGGTCAGGTGCTGTTTCACCCCTGTCATTTGGTCACTATCCCCGGTCGGGCCGCCATAAAACGGCACGGGGCTGCGGTTGAACCTGCATGCAGAAATCTGTTCATGACTCATGCGTCATGGACTTGCCTACAGGCATCTCATCGGCCTGACTGTCAAAGGCCCAGATCGCTCAGGCCAGGATGATCGTCGGGCCTGCGACCCAGTGGCCAGAAAAACATGCGCTCGGCTTCAGTGATGGGCAGGTCGTTGATGCTGGCGTAACGGCGCAGCATTAACCCGTGCGCGTTGAACGCCCAATTTTCGTTGCCGTATGAGCGGGTCCACTGACCGGACGCGTCGCGCGACTCGTAGGCAAAGCGAACGGCGATGCGATCGCCCGTAAATGCCCACAATTCCTTGATCAGGCGGTAATCCAGTTCACGCGCCCATTTGCGCTCGAGAAACTGGTGGACTTCTTCGCGTCCAACGGGAAACTCGGCGCGATTGCGCCAGCGGGTGTCTTCGCTGTAAACCGGCACGACGCGGCTGGGATCACGCGAGTTCCAGGCATCCTCAGCCATGCGGACTTTCTGGGCGGCGGTTTCTGCGGTAAATGGGGGGTACGGCGGCTTGGTTTCCATGACTGGTCCTCGATCGATGTAGACAGACTTGTCTACATCGGTCAGCCTAGCCCAGGTAGACAGGTCTGTCTACAATGAGCGAATGCCCAGCCCAACCGTACCGGATACGTCCTTCCCCACCGCACGCGCGCGGATTCTGCACAGCGCGCACGATCTGTTTTATCGGGAGGGCATACGCGCGACCGGAGTCGACCGGATCATTGCCGAATCCGGGGTGGCCAAACTCACGTTCTACCGCCATTTCCCCAGCAAGAACGACCTGATCGTGGCCTATCTGGAATACCGGCACCAGCGCTGGATGGGTTGGTTTGCGGATGCCCTGGCACGCCACGGCGGTGGGGCAGGCGCAATTGTGCCTGCCGTGGCAGAGTGGTTTCGCGACCCGCATTATCGGGGCTGCGCATTCATCAATACGGTAGGAGAACTGGGCACCACCCTGCCGGCAGTCGTTGAAATTACGCGACGCCACAAAGACGAGGCAACGGAGATGCTTGCCAGCGTTTTGCCCACATCGAGACAGCGCATGGAGCTTGCCCAAGCCATTGCAATGGCCATTGACGGCGCTATTGTGCGGGCACAGTTCGATCTTGCTGCGGATGCTGCGCTGACCTCACTCGACAGGGTTATCCGGTCTCTGCTGGCAACAAAAACCGTGCCACGCAGCGCAGACTTTATTCGTTGCGAATAAAGTGCTCGCGGTAATACTTCATCTCTTCGATCGATTCGTAAATATCGGCCAGCGCCTCGTGCTTGCTGCCTTTTTTGAAGCCTTCGGCCAGCCCCGGACGCCAGCGCTTGGCCAGTTCCTTCAGCGTGCTGACGTCGAGGTTGCGGTAATGGAAGAAGTCTTCCAGTTTCGGCATGTAGCGCGCCATGAAGCGCCGGTCCTGGCAAATCGAATTGCCGCACATCGGCGAGGTACGGGGATCGATATGCTGCTTCACGAATTCCAGCATCTGCGCTTCGGCGGCGGCTTCGTCCAGCTGCGAGGCCTTGACGCGATCAATCAGCCCGGATTTTCCGTGAGTACCCTTGTTCCAGTTGTCCATGGCATTCATCACGTCGTCGGACTGATGCACCACCAGCACCGGGCCTTCAGCCACCGTATTGAGGTCGGCATCGGTGACCACGATGGCCAGTTCGATGATGCGATCGGTGTCGGGCGACAGGCCGGTCATTTCCATGTCCAGCCAGAGCAAGTGTGTAGGGTTGAGCGCCATCGGGAGATCCTCGGTTGAATTGGGGCATTTTCGCATAGACCCTGAGTATCGCGGGGTGGCAGAAGCGAACGCTTGCCTCCATAATCCGGACATCCCCACCCTGGAGTTCCGCCATGAAAGCCCTGATGGTTTTATTCGCAAGTGCCCTGCTGTCCACCTCGATCCACGCCGCGTCGGTGACCAAAGGCGACCCCAAAGTCGGCAAAACCCTGCACGACAAATCCTGCACCAGCTGCCACGTCAGCATGTTTGGCGGCGACGGCAGCAAGATTTACACGCGAGCCGACCGCAAGACCAAAAGCCTGTCGCAACTGGCTGCCCGGGTGTCCGGCTGCAATGCCAATTCGGGTGCCGGCTGGTTCCCCGAAGACGAGGCGCACGTTACCGCTTATCTGAACCAGCAATACTACAAATTCAAGTAAGTCCGGCCCGGGCAAGCACGACTCGCCCAACAAACAAAGGACGCATCATGACCACGCTTGTTGAAGAACTCGCCCGCAAGAAATGCACGCCCTGCGAAGGTGGTGTCGCTGCGATGACCGACGCTCAGATTGAGCCGATGCTCAAAGGCCTGGCCGGCTGGCAGCTCGACGGCCTCAAGATCGTCAAGGAATTCAAGTTCAAGGACCACTATCAGGCGCAGGCATTCAGCAACGCCGTCATGTGGAACTCGCACCGCGAAGACCATCACCCCGACCTCCACGTAGGCTACAACACCGTCAAGGTCGAATACTGGACCCATGCCGTCGGCGGCCTGTCGGAAAACGATTTCATCTGCGCTGCAAAAGTCGATGCCCTGCTGGAGGGTTGATGCAGACGCAGCTGTTTTGGCGCAGGCCGGCGTGAACCAGGCTTGCCATAAACCGGCCTGCACCGGCCGCAATCAGAACGCGTTGATTTGCACGGCCATCCCCATGCTGCTCGCAGTTTAAGATGGCCGATCTGACAGGACAGGTCGTCGCCGCCTTCAGCCGCCGCTTTATCGTTGCAACCGCTGACGGCTTGCTGCCCTGCCAGGTCAAAGGCCGCCACTTGCGCGTGGTGTGCGGCGACCAGGTCGAGTTCCAGCGCGACGGTGATAACGGCGTCATCAAGAGCGTATTGCCACGCACCAGCCTGCTCTACCGCTCCGATGCGTTCAAGACCAAAGCCATCGCCGCCAACGTCACCCAGCTTGCGGTCGTGGTGGCGCCGCGCCCCAGCTTTTCGATGGAACTGGTACAGCGCTGCATCCTTGCCGCCGAAGACCAGGACATTCCCAGCCTGCTCATCCTCAACAAGACCGACCTGCCGGAAACGCCGCGCGCGCTGGAACGACTGCAACTGCTTACCCGAATCGGCTATCCGCTGGTCAGCCTGTCGGCCCTGAACGACATCGCGCCCCTGCTTCCAGCATTGCACGGCCACACCACGCTGTTGATCGGACAATCCGGGATGGGCAAGTCGACACTGATCAACGGGCTGTTCCCCGATGCCGCTGTGCTGACCGCCGACTATTCCGAAGCGCTCGACAGCGGCCGCCACACCACCACCCATACCCGCCTGCACCGGCTGGACGCAGACACGGCAATCGTCGACTCGCCCGGTCTGCAGGAGTTTGCCCTGCAACACCTCGACGTCAACGCGCTGGCCCATGCCTTCGTCGAGTTTCGTCCGTTTCTGGGACAGTGCCGTTTTCGCGACTGCATTCATGAAACCGAACCCGGCTGCCGGCTGCAGGAAGCCGCTGCCACAGGCGAAATCGAGCCCAAGCGCCTGCTGCTGTTTCAGACCCTCAGACGGCTGCAGAAAAACGCTGCGCAACGCCTATAAATAAGGTCTCTTTTCAAGCAAGGAGCGCATCATGAAACGAGCGCCGATGCTGTTGGCGGTGTTGATTATGGGCGTGATGTCGCCAGCGCTGGCTGCAGGCAAGTGGGTGGCCACGCCCTACGCGCCAGCCAGGGTCGTATTTGATTTTTATCTGGATGATCCGCAGAAAATCGGCAGTGCGCTTTATTGGGTGCGTTCGCTGATGAACCCGCTGCTGGAGGCGCCCTACAATAACTCCCCCGAAGACCTGAACATTGTGGTCGTCATTCACGGCACCGAAATCGTCACGGTGGCGACAAAAAATGCGGCGAAGTATCAGGAAGCGGTCAACCGCATGCGTTACTACGCAGACCTCGGCGTGTCGTTCAAGGTCTGCGGCCAGGCGGCCGAAGACTTTGGCTACAAATTAGCGGATTTTCAGGATTTCATTGAAGTCGTGCCCAATGCCATCACTGAACTGGCGCACTGGCAGCAGCAAGGCTATGCCTTGATCACGCCACAGGTCCTGGAGAAAAAGTTCGACATCGAGTCGATCCGCTGACCCTTGCGGCGGGCCGTCCCGGACTGGGTGTGCGGCAGCCAGCGACAACCAGGTTTATTCGGGCCAGTGCTTGATGTAGCGCTTCAGCAGGCTGTTTTCGAACTTGGCTTCCTTGAGACTGGCGCGCGCCACGTCGTGAAATGAGATGATCGCGTACAGCTTGTTGCCGTCGAGAATCGGCAGGTGGCCGATGTGCGATTTGGTCATGACGTCGCGCGCGTAGTCCACCGAGTCATCGGCGTTGGCGACCACCGGCTCGGTTTCCATCACGGCTTTGACTTCAACATCTTTCAGCCCCAGACCCAGCTTGACCATGCCATGCACCACGTCGCGCTCGGTCAGCAAGCCCACCATTTCGCCGTCTTTCAGTACGACCAGCGACCCCACGCCCAGGCTCACCATCTTTTCAACCGCGCTGCCCACGGTGTCGGTCGGCGCAATGCTGTGGATGTCATCACTTTTCAGCGTGAGAATTTCGCGAATCTGCATGGTGTACTCCGGGCGGTGTTAGAGAGGAAATGATAAACGATGCGCTGCGGCAGGCGGACTAAGCTCGCACCAGCGCGGTTTCAACTTGCTGGCGGGCGTCGCGGCCGACCAGCACTTCGATCAGCGTCAGTGCAAAATCCATGGCGGTGCCTGGGCCGCGCGAGGTCAGCACCTTGCCGTCCTGCACCACAGCTGCCGAACTGACAGTCACGCCGGGCAGGCCATCGAGAAACCCGGGGTAGCTCGTCGCCTGCTTGCCGTGCAGCAGGCCGGCTTCGGCCAGCGCCATCGGCGCTGCACAAATAGCAGCGGTGTAATGGCCCGCCGCCGCTGTCTTTTTCAGCAGTTCTATGATGCGCGCATCGGCCTTGAGGTGGGCCGCGCCGGGCATGCCGCCGGGCAGCACCACCATGTCGTAATGCCCGTCCAGCGCTGCATCGAGCGTGGTGTCCGGCATCAGTTGCACGCCGCGGCTGGCCTTGACCAGGCCGGGCTTGAGCCCGGCGGTAACGACGTCGATGCCGGCACGGCGCAACAGGTCGATGATCGTGACGGCTTCGAGTTCTTCACAGCCGTCAGCCAGCGGAACCAGTACCTTGGGCATGGCCGTTCAGTCGCGAAAATTCTGATACTGCAAGGGAAAATCGCTGATGCTTTTTTTCACCAGCGCGATCGTTTCCTGCAGCAGGTCGCGCTTGGCGCCCGATACGCGCACAGTGTCGCCCTGGATGCTGGCCTGCACTTTCAGCTTGCTGTCCTTGATGACGCGAACGATCTTCTTGGCCAGCTCGGTTTCCACGCCGGTCTTCACCGTGATGCTGCGCTTGACCTTGTTGCCCGAGACTTTTTCGATGCTGCCGATATCGAGGCATTTCACATCGACGCTGCGTTTGGCGAGTTTCTGCGACAGGATGTCCTGCACCTGATCGAGCTGGAAATCGGTATCGGCATGGATCGTCAGCACGTAATCGGCCTGCTCGACGCGGGCGTCAGAGCCCTTGAAGTCGAAGCGGGTCGAGACCTCCTTGTTGACCTGGTCCACTGCGTTGCGCACTTCCTGCTTGTCCACTTCGGACACGATATCGAAAGTCGGCATCTTGATTACTCCTTATCCATCACAAACGATTGAACCGGCGACCCCGATCCGTCGCACCCCCCGGCTGCGGCCGTCTTTCCGGCCCGCAGCAATCGCCTGTCACGCAAAGTGACAAACGTAGTGATAAGGCTCGCCCGACACTTCGATGTCGAAGCTGGAGTTGCCGGGGACGTTGAACGACTCGCCCACGCCGTAGCTTTTCCACTCGGTTTCGCCGGCCAGTTTGACCTTGCACGTACCCGCCACTGTTTCCATGATTTCCGGCGCATCGGTATTGAAAGTGAGCGTGGACGGCAGGATCACGCCGACCGATTTTTTCGTGCCGTCTGGAAACTGCAGGCTGTGCGACACGCACTTGCCATCGAAGTAGACGTTGGCTTTTTTAACAACGGAGATCTGGTCGAACTGGGACATGCTTATTTCCTTTTGGCGTCGAGTTTGGCAGCGATCCGCATGCGCAGCGCGTTGAGCTTGATGAAGCCGCCGGCATCTTTCTGGTCGTAGGCGCCCGCATCGTCCTCGAAGGTGGCGATGGTCGAGTCGAACAGCGAATCGGTTGTGGAATCGCGGCCGGCGACGATGACGTTGCCCTTGTAGAGCTTCAATCGCACCGTGCCGTTGACGTGCTGCTGCGTGTGGTCGATCAGCACCTGCAGCGCTTTGCGCTCGGGTGACCACCAGTAGCCGTTATAGATCAGGCTGGCGTAGCGCGGCATCAGGTCGTCTTTCAGGTGCGCGACTTCGCGGTCGAGCGTGATCGATTCGATGGCGCGGTGGCCCTTGAGCAGGATGGTGCCGCCGGGGGTTTCGTAGCAGCCGCGCGACTTCATGCCGACGTAGCGGTTTTCTACCAGATCGAGGCGGCCGATGCCATGCTTGCCGCCGATTTCGTTCAGTTTGGCCAGCACTTCGTGCGCGCGCATTGGCTGGCCGTTGATCGCCACCACGTCGCCTTGGGCGTAGGTCAGCTCCAGATACTCGGCCTGGTCCGGTGCCTTTTCCGGCGACACGGTCCAGCGCCACATGTCTTCCTCGGCTTCGGCATTCGGGTCTTCCAGATGGCGGCCTTCGTAGCTGATATGCAGCAGGTTGGCATCCATCGAATAGGGGCTGCCGCCCTGCTTGTGTTTCATTTCAACCGGAATGCCATGTTGCTCAGCATACGCCAGCAACTTCTCGCGCGAGAGCAAATCCCACTCGCGCCACGGCGCGATCACCTTGATATCGGGTTTCAGCGCATAGGCACCAAGCTCGAAGCGCACCTGGTCGTTGCCCTTGCCTGTGGCGCCGTGGCAGATCGCGTCGGCGCCGGTTTCGTTGACGATATCGATCAGGCGCTTGGCGATCAGCGGCCGCGCGATCGAGGTGCCGAGCAAATATTCGCCTTCGTAGACGGTATTGGCGCGAAACATCGGAAAGACGAAATCACGCACGAATTCCTCGCGCAGGTCGTCGATGTAAATCTGCTCGGCCGGGATGCCGAATTGCAGCGCCTTGGCGCGCGCCGGTTCCAGTTCCTCGCCCTGGCCGAGGTCGGCGGTGAAAGTCACCACCTCGCATTGATAGGTGTCCTGCAGCCATTTGAGAATGACCGAGGTGTCGAGGCCGCCGGAATAGGCGAGAACTACTTTTTTGATATCGCTCATAGGGATGCTCTTGAAGTTGATTCAGTCGTTCGGCTTCAGTGAGTGGAGCCGGAGGTTTTCTTGTCGATGATTTCGATCTGGCCGGGAAAATCGCCGATTTTCAGGATGTCGAGATTGGTCGCCAGGCTGGCTTTCTCGATTTCGATGCCGACGACGCGGCCGTCTGCGGACAGATTGAGCACGATACCTTCATGCGCTTCCCAGGAATGATCGGGATTTTCCGGACTGATCTCGATGTACAAGGAATCCATGTCCTTGAAATAGGCAATGTTCATGCGTCCACTTTCCCCAGCAGCAAAAATTCCATCAAGGCCTTCTGCACATGCAGACGGTTTTCGGCTTCGTCCCACACCACCGACTGCGCGCCGTCGATCACCTCGGCGGTGACTTCCTCGCCGCGATGCGCGGGCAGGCAATGCATGAAAACCGCGCCGGGTTTCGCCACCGCCATCATCTCGGCGTCGACCTGCCAGTCGGCAAAGGCCTTCAGCCGCTCGTCGTTTTCCGCCTCCCAGCCCATGCTGGTCCAGACATCGGTGGTCACCAGGTCTGCATCGCGACAAGCATCCATCGGGTCGACAAAGCTTTCGAAGTGATCGGTGCCGAACAGGTTGGCGCGCTCGGGTTCGACTTCATAGCCCGGCGGCGTCGACACATGCACGTTGAAGTCGAGCACCTCGGCCGCTTGCAGCCAGGTGTTGCACATGTTGTTGGAGTCGCCCACCCACGCCACGGTCTTGCCCTGGATCGGGCCGCGATGCTCGATGAAGGTGAAGATGTCGGCGAGGATTTGGCAGGGGTGGTATTCGTTGGTCAGGCCATTGATCACCGGCACCCGCGAGTGCGCAGCGAAGCGCTCGATGATGTCCTGCTCGAACGTGCGGATCATCACGATATCGACCATGCGCGAGATCACTTCGCCCGCGTCTTCCACCGGCTCGCCGCGCCCGAGCTGGGTATCACGCGTGTTGAGGTAGATTGCCGAGCCGCCGAGCTGGTGCATGCCCGCCTCGAACGAAAGCCGGGTGCGGGTCGAGCTTTTCTCGAAAATCATCGCCAGCGTGCGGTCGGTCAGCGGGTGATAGGGCTGGTACTGCTTGAAGCGGCTTTTGATCAGCGTGGCGCGATCGAACACATACAACAGTTCGTCGCGCGACAGATCCTTGAATTGCAAAAAGTGACGCAGCATCACGCCGCCTGCTGCAGATAGGTTTTGACGATGCCCGACACGGCAGCAACCAGCGCATCGACTTCAGCCGCGCCGTAAACCAGGGGCGGCACCAGCCGGATCACCTTGTCGGCGGTGACGTTGATCAATACGCCGGCATCGCGCGCCACGGCAACCAGTTCAGCGCAGGGACGATCCAGTTCGACGCCGATCATCATGCCCTCGCCGCGAATATCGACCACGCCATGCACGCCGCTCAGGGCTGCGCGCAGACCGGCACGGATCGCCTCGCCGCGCAGCTTCACGTTGTCCAGCAGCTTGTCTTCTTCAATCGCATCCAGCGTGGCCAGCGCCGCAGCGCACGCCAGCGGATTGCCGCCGAAGGTGGAGCCGTGACTGCCCGGAACGAATACGTCGGCCGCTGCACCACGCGCCAGGCAGGCGCCGATCGGCATGCCCGAACCCAGACCCTTGGCCAGCGCCATCACGTCCGGCATCACATCCGAATGCTGAAAGCCGAACCAGGTGCCGGTGCGGCCAATGCCGGTCTGCACCTCGTCCAGCATCAGCAACCAGCCGTTGGCATCACAAATATTGCGTAACTCGACGAGATATTCTGACGGCAGCACATTGATACCGCCTTCGCCCTGCACCACTTCAACCAGCACCGCGACGACGCTCTTGTTGTGCTCGGCGACGTGGCGAATTGCGTCGATATCGTTGAACGGCACCCGCGCGAAACCCGACAGCAGCGGCTCGAAACCCGCCTGAATCTTGCGGCTGCCAGTCGCGGTCAGGGTGGCCATGGTGCGGCCATGGAAGGCCTTTTCCATCACGATAATGGTCGGCACCTCGATGCCCTTGCCGTGACCGTACAGGCGCGCCAGCTTGATCGCGGCCTCGTTCGCCTCGCAACCCGAATTGCAGAAAAAAGCCTTGTCCATGCCCGACAATTCGCACAGACGATCGGCCAGCTCTTCCTGACGCACCACACGATACAGATTGGACGAATGAATCAGCGCAGCCGCCTGATCGGCTATTGCCTTCACCAGCTTGGGATGGGCATGGCCCAGACCATTGACCGCCACGCCGGCCACCGCATCGAGATAACGCTTGCCGGATTCATCCCATAGGTAGGCGCCTTCGCCGCGCACAAAGGCAACGGGCTGGCGGGCATAGGTGTTCATCAAATGTGTTGTCATGGCAGTCATCCAGCAGGCTGTCCTGAAAAATTGCGGCCCTTATTGAATCAACAAAAGCAGCGAAATTGAAAACGGCGGCCTGAGCCGCCGTGCTTATCGTGCACCGCCTTGATTATAGGCCGAAAAGCGCCCGGTGCGACCACCCTGCAGCCATGAAGAACAGCATCGGGATCGACAGCATCACATTGGTGCGCGAGGCCAGAAAGGCCGACCGGCGCGCCCTGTTTTTCTCGGCTTCGGAAGCCGGAGTCATGCCCAGAACTTTCTTCTGGTTCGGCCAGATCAGCACCCACACATTGACCAGCAGGATGGTGCCCAGCCAGGCACCTATGCCCATCGGGCCCATTCCGTTGCGCAACAAAAACGCATCGACAAACAGCGGCCCCAGCAGTGCCGCGCCGGCCAGCCAGGTGACCACGGCGGACCAGCGAAAAAACAGCAGCGCACGGGGCGCGACATGCTTGCTGATGCCGGCCGCGGTCCCATCTGCGCTGGCGTTTTTAAGCGCCGCAACCTGAACGAAATTGAAGTAATACAACAAGCCGACCCACATCACGCCTGCCATGAAATGTATCCAGCGGGACAATGCGGCAACCAGATCAAGGTTTTCCATGATCTGCCTTCAGCTTAAAAAATTTCTGGCAAAAAAGACCAGCACGGCGGTCAGCACCAAACCGGCGATGACGGTTCCCCATAGCGAGTCGAGCGGGTTTTTCATGCTTCGTTCCTTGTGTAAATACTGGGCTGTTTGAGTGGGTCTGACCGGCAGCAGTATCAGCAGAATGGCCCAGTCACGCAAGCACGCCGGTGTTGGGTCGCGTGCTAAAATCCGCCAATTCCTTCAGAAGCGCCTCCCCATGGATGACGTCACCTCCAACGCTCCCCTTATCATTCGCGGCATCACGACTCAGGGCTCCCGGTTCCGGCCCAGCGACTGGGCGGATCGGCTGGCAGGCGCGTTCGCGGTCATCGACCCCAACAATCGCACCAATTACTCCCCCTACGTTCAACCCACCAAACTCGACAACATCCCCTGCGTGATCGTGGACAAAAAACTCAAAACCAGCGATCCCGATGCCTATCGCTTTCTGCAGGACTTCGCCAACAGCAATGAACTGCTGATCGAAAATGCCGACTGAGCGTCTCTAGAATTACCCAATAAAAAACGCCGCATTAGCGGCGTTTTTTATTGGGTATCGAAGACGCCAGATCAGCAGCAAGCGATCAAGCCATGCCCTTGACGGCCATGGACAGACGACTCTTGTGTCGGGCTGCCTTGTTTTTGTGAACGATTTTCTTGTCGGCGATGCTGTCGATCACGCTCATCGAAGCCTGGAAAACCTGCTGTGCAGCAGCCTTGTCGCCTGCTTCAACGGCCTTGCGCACTTTTTTGATTGCGGTGCGCAATTCCGAGCGCTGGCTCATGTTGCTGTCGCGCTGGGCGCTGGCTTGACGTGCGCGCTTGCGCGCCTGG
>NCCT01000042.1 GCA_002279795.1 Hydrogenophilales bacterium 12-61-10 | reverse complement strand
GGTGAGCCCTGCCCCCGACTTGCCGCGCTTCGTGCGCCAGGCAACCGTGGCGCACGCTGTTTTTGCGCCCGAGGTGCGCCATCCGGTGGAACTGGATTCTACCGAGCTGCAGGCGCTGAACGCATGGCTGTCCGGGCGGCTGGGGCGGCATATGCGGGCACCGGATCTTTCCGGCCTGGGGTTTTCGCTGGTTGGCGGGCGGCTGCTGCCCGCCGAGTCCGACAAACCGGCAGCGCAATTCATGTACGAAGACCGTCAGGGCCAACGTCTCACCGTATACCTGCGCGGAATGGCCCAGCCAACGCCGGAAACGGCATTCCGCTACGCCAGCGAGGGGGGCGTCAGCACCTTCTACTGGGTCGAACGCAACTGGGGTTATGCCCTGTCGGGCGAGCTATCGCGCCCGCAACTGCTTCAGGCTGCGCGCTCGATTTATGACCAGTTGAGTACGTGATCGGGCGGTGGATGCCTGGTTGTAACCCGGTCTTTTCCATCGCACCGGTTTTTTGCAAAGTCGGAACGCTGTAAGGGTTCGTGCAGAACCCCGACTATCTTTTTCCTGCTATTCATTCGAGATCGCCATGCCGTTCATCAAGCCAAGTGAAATTTTTCCTTCCGAGATTACCCCGCCCGAAATTTATCGCGAGCGCCGACGCTTCATGCAGGGCATCGGCGCGCTGGCTGCCGGCACGGCTCTCGGTACCATGGATGAGGCGCACGCCGGGATCAAGCTGGATGGCGTCCGCGCCAGCGTCTACAAGCTCGATGAGGCGAGAACGCCCTACAAGGACATCACCACCTACAACAACTTTTACGAGTTCGGCACCGGCAAGGGCGACCCGGCGAAAAATGCGGGCAGCCTGCGAACCCGCCCGTGGACACTTGCGATCGAGGGCGAAGTGCGCAAGCCCAAAACCTGGGATATCGATGCGCTGTTGAAGCTCGCCCCACTTGAAGAGCGCGTCTATCGCATGCGCTGCGTCGAAGGCTGGTCGATGGTGATTCCGTGGGTGGGATTTTCGCTGGCGGAGCTGCTGCGCCGCGCCGAGCCGACCGGCAAGGCACGGTATGTCGAGTTCGTCAGCCTGAACGATCCCAAACAGATGCCCGGCCAGCGCTCGCGTGTGCTCGACTGGCCCTATGTCGAAGGCTTGCGGCTGGACGAGGCGATGCACCCTTTGACCCTGATGGCGATGGGTTTGTACGGTGAAGTCCTGCCAAACCAGAACGGCGCGCCGATCCGGCTGGTGGTGCCGTGGAAGTATGGTTTCAAGAGCGCCAAGTCCATCGTCAAAATCCGTCTGGTGGAAAAGCAGCCGGTCAGTTCATGGACCAGGGCCAACCCTGAAGAATATGGCTTTTACTCTAACGTCAATCCGCAGGTCGACCACCCGCGCTGGAGCCAGGCCAAGGAGCGCCGCATCGGCGAATTTTTCAAACGCGACACGCTGATGTTCAACGGCTACGCCAGCCAGGTGGCCGGGCTGTATCGCGGCATGGATCTGAAAAAGTACTATTGATGGGGGCCGTGCTGCGCAACCCAAAACTCTGGGTGTTCATCCTCTGCCTGGTGCCGCTGGCACGCCTGATTGCACTGGGTGGCAGTGACGGGCTGGGCGCCAACCCGATCGAGTTCATTACCAGATCAACGGGAACCTGGACCCTGGTCGGCCTGATCCTGACCCTGTCCATTACGCCCCTGCGGCGACTGAGCGGGCGCGCCGATCTCCTCCGTTATCGACGCATGCTGGGGCTGTTCAGCTTCTTTTATGCCTGCCTGCATTTCATCACCTATATCTGGCTGGATCAGTTCTTTGATCTGGGGGCGGTTGCACGGGATATCGTGAAACGCCCCTTCATTACCGTGGGGTTTGCCGCCTTCGTCCTGCTCATTCCGCTTGCCGCAACCTCGACCCACGCAATGATGCGGCGTCTCGGTCGCCGCTGGCAGATCCTGCATCGACTGGTCTATCCCATCGCGCTACTGGCCGTGGTTCATTATCTCTGGCTGGTGAAAAAAGACCTTACCGAACCCCTGATTTACGGGATTGTCGTGGGGATCTTGCTGGCCTTGCGTTTGCCGTGGGGCGTCAGCCTGATCAAGACTGCGCGCGGGCGGTGGGGAGCGGTTCGCCAGTAAAGCGATCCAGCCTGACGGATTGAACGCAGACAAAAAACGGGGGGCATAAGCCCCCCGTTTCAATGGGTCAACACCCGGGCATCAAAGGCCGAAAGGCTTGATGACCGGAGCTGCCGGTGCGGGCGCAGCCGCGGGCGCTGCGGCCGGTTTGGTTGCCGGAACGGCTTTTTTTGCCACAGGCTTTTTAACAGCAGGTTTGGCTGCAGCGGGTTTCGCGGCAGGTTTCGCGGCCGGTTTGGCGGCCACCGGCTTGGCAACCGCTTTGGCCACCGGTTTTTTGGCGACGGGCTTGGCGACTGCTTTTTTAGCGACGGGCTTGGCAGCGACTTTTGCTACGGGCTTTTTGACGGCGGCCTTGGCAGCGGGCTTGGCGACTGCTTTTTTAGCGGCTGGCTTGGCAGCGACTTTTGCCACGGGCTTTTTGACGGCGGCCTTGGCAGCGGGCTTGGCGACTGCTTTTTTAACGACTGGCTTGGCAGCGACTTTCTTGGCGACGGGCTTGGCCGCTACCTTCTTGGCAACCGGCTTGGCAGCGACTTTCTTGGCGACTGCCTTTTTGGCGACCGGCTTGGCGACGACTTTCTTGGCGACGGGCTTGGCTGCTGCCTTTTTGGCGACCGGCTTGGCAGCGACTTTTTTGACTGCAGCCTTGGCTGCAGGTTTTGCGACGGCTTTCTTGACGACGGGCTTGGCGACTGCCTTTTTGGCGACCGGCTTGGCGGCGACTTTTTTAACGACGGGCTTGGCAGCGGTTGCTGCCTTCTTGACCGCCGATTTGGCGGCGGGTTTCTTTACTGTTGCCATTTAACACTCCTTAGAAGTTGAACACATCACTTAACTACTACAGCTCAAAGCCACGTGCAGTCAGAAATTGCACTTCCAAAGCGTGGTACCGACAGGCGATCGAATTGCCCGAAACCCGCGTGTTACGGGCGATACCGAGGCTCCGCTTGGTGAGCCTCATTCTAGTGAGTTTTTACGGTGCTTCAATGAATAGGTGAGAGGCGGTGCAAACTATTTGCTGAAAAATGTAGCGATCAAGCAAAAGGTAGCGATCCGACACCAAAATGGAGCAATTTGTTTTTTCGCCTGATTGTCTCCAAACTCAATAAACAAGGCGTTCTCCAGCCATCAGGCTGGCTTGTGTTTCACGTTCGCGGATGAGATGAATTTCATTCTTGTCGATCAGTATTTCTGCCGCGCGGGGCCGGGAATTGTAGTTTGAGGCCATGCTCATGCCGTATGCACCGGCGGAAAGCAGGGCAAGCAGGTCGCCTTCCTCGATCGACAGGTCGCGCGCAACACCCAGAAAGTCACCGGTTTCGCAGATGGGTCCCACTACGTCGTAGCGCAGACTTGGGGCGTTTCGCTGATCGACAGCGACGATTTCGTGATACGCCTCGTACAGCGCAGGACGCATCAGGTCGTTCATTGCGGCATCGACGATGGCGAAATTCTTGTCTTCACCCGGCTTCAGGTATTCAACCCGGGTCAGCAGCAGACCTGCGTTGCCGACCAGTGAGCGGCCCGGTTCCAGCATCAGTTTTTCGCTGCGCCCCTTGAATCGCGCAGCCAGTTCGCGACCATACGCGGCTAGATCAGGCGGGGTTTCATCGTGGTAGCGGATGCCGATGCCGCCACCGAGGTCGATGTGATGCAGCGCAATGCCTTCGGCGGCCAGCGTATCCACCAGCGCCAGCACGCGGTCGGCGGCATCGGACAGCGGCGACAGGTCGATGAGTTGCGAGCCGATATGACAGTCGATGCCGGTGACCTGCAGGTGAGGCAGGCTGGCAGCCAGGCGATAGAGTGCCGGCGCGTCGGCGATGGCTACGCCGAACTTGTTTTCCTTGAGGCCGGTCGAGATGTAGGGGTGCGTCTTCGGGTCGACATCGGGGTTGACGCGAAACGAGACCGGCGCAGTCTTGCCCATGTCGCCCGCGATCCGGTTCAGCCGTTGCAATTCGCTGGCCGATTCGACGTTGAAGCAGAGTATCCCCGCCTCCAGGGCAGCGCGCATTTCCTGGACTGTTTTGCCGACGCCGGAAAACACCACCTTGGCCGGGTTGCCGCCGGCGGCCAGTACGCGCGCCAGTTCGCCGCCCGAGACGATGTCGAAACCGGCCCCGAGGCGCGCGAACAGGTTGAGGATGGCCAGACTCGAATTTGCTTTGACGGCGTAGCAGATCAAGTGCGGGGTGTCGGCAAGCGCATCGGCATAGGCTTGATAGGCCGTTTCAAGCGCCTGCCGCGAATACACATAAAGCGGCGTATCGAATTGCTCGGCGAGCCGGGAGAGCGCCACGTCTTCGAGATGAAGCTGGCCGTCTAGTCTGTGCAGGGTGTTCAATTGGACGTCCGTTGCGGTGCGGGAGGATTTTCGGGAAGATACAGGTCACCCTTGATGCCGCAGGCGGTCAAACCCAGTCCGCACAGCAGCAGGGACACTATATATATGGTGCGCATTTTCATGCGCGAAATGTTAGCACGGGACCCCAAGATGAAAACCGAATCAGGCGAAGCCGAATTCAACCTGGCCGCCAGCAAGACGCTGGCGCATATCGAGCAGGCGCTGGAAGCGGCCGACCTCGATTTTGAAACCCCCGCCGACGGCATACTCGAGGTCGAGTTCGAGAACGGCAGCAAGATCATCATCAACCGCCACGGCGTGGCCCGTGAAATCTGGGTCGCCGCGCCTTCGGGCGGTTTTCATTTCAAGCCGCAGGAGGGGGATTGGGTGGACACCAAGGACGGCACGCCGCTATTTACCAAACTGGCCGCGCTGGTGCTGGCTCAGGGTGGCGGTTCAATCGGGTTCTAGTGGTCTGCTTGCGAAATAACGTGACCGGAAGAAACGGATGGATTTTTTCGCAGGGCAAGGCGCGAGGAGGCGACATAGCTGGCTCTATGGCAACGACGAGCAACGCCGCCATGCGGAAAAAGACGCCGTTTCATGTTGCGTTATTTCGGATGCAGACCACTAGGCTGCCGTGAGAAGTCAGGCGCTTACCCTGTTCGACCTGGTCGAGCGCCTGTCGTTGCTGACGCGCGCCGGGTTGCGCCAGGCAGGCGCAGTGCAGGGATTGCAGCCGGTGCATCTGCATGTTCTGTTTTACCTTAACCAGGCCAATCGTTTCAGCAATACCCCGCTGGCACTCACCGAATACCTCGGCCTGACCAAGGGGACGGTGTCGCAAACCATACTGGTGCTGGCGCGCCGCAGGCTGCTGTCGCGCTATGCCGACCCGCAGGATGGCCGGGTCGTGCGCCTGGTGCTGACCGAGGCGGGCGGCGCCTTGTTGAACACACTCAACTCTGCCGGGGCCTGGCGCGAGGCGGTGCGCACCGCCAGCCCGGCGCGCGTAACCTCGGCCATGATCGTGCTGCGGCAGGTGCTGGCGCAGGTGCAATCGCAAAGCGGCAAGCGCAGTTTCGGCGTGTGTTCGAGTTGTCGCCACAATCAACGGCTGGGGCCGCGCAGTTATTTTTGCGGACTGATGCAGGAAAAGCTGGGCAGTCCGGAAGTGCGGCGAATTTGCCGCGAACACTCGGCCCCGCTTGACGTCTGAGCGCATCGGGATGCGCCCGTCCGGCACGGGCGATTGCCGTGCCGGGTTCGGCTTTTAGACGCGAATATAGGTCCAGCCCTGCTGCAGCCGGGTGACGATTTCGCCGATAGCCGTCGGTGCGGTGTGGGCGGCGGGCAGCAACTCGACTTTCTGACCTTCGGCGGCAAAGCGCGCGATGGACTGGCCGCAGGCCACCCATTGCAAGTTGGCGTGGCGTTGCTGCATGCGCGCGATGCGCTCCGCATACGGGCTGTAGCCAGCGCGCAGCAGGGTCAGGCCGTGGCTGTTGGCCAGCACTTCGAGCTGCATGACGCGACCCTGTCGTCCGGCTTCGTCGAGCAGGCGATCGGCTTCGTCGAGCACGGCAAGCATACGGCAAGCATCTTGCCGGGGGCGGCGCTGTCGAGATGCAGCATCACGCGGTCGGGATCGGGTGTCTGCGCCAGGCTCACCTGCCGCAAGGCGACATCGTGTGCAGCCGGCGATGACCCGGGCATCGCAACGGCCAGATTCGTTGCCTCCCAGCCGCGCAGCATCCAGCCAGCCGCCAGGCCGGCGAACAGCACCAGGCAGCCCATTGCGCAGCGCTGGGTGATCCGGTTGCGGGTGTGAGCGACGCTGGCCGGGCGCGCGGACGGCGGCTCGGCATACGCCAGCTTCACCATGTCGCGCAGGCTACGCACGGCGCACACGCGCCGCGCCAGTTCGGCATCCGACTGCATGCGCAGGGTGAGGGCTTCGCGCTCGGCGACGTCGAGTTCGCCATCGACGAAGGCGTGCAGGGTTTCGTCGGAAATTATGGGGTTCATTTCACTCTCCTGAGCGCAGGCCGGTCGGCGGCCTGCTGCATCACGCGATCCATCATTGTTTTCAGGCCTGCGCGGGCGCGCGACAGGCGGCTCATGACCGTGCCGACCGGAATGTCGAGGATGCGCGCGACTTCCGCGTAGCCAAATTCCTCCAGGTCGACCAGGGTCAACACCTGACGCTGACCTATTGGCAGCAGCGCGACGGCGGTGCGGACACAGGCCACGACCTGTTCGCGGTTGCAGCAGACATCGGGTGTGTCGGCAGGGGATTCGAGCGTGTTTTCCCAGTCGTCCACATTGTCGAAATCGCGGCGGGCACGCAGCCGATCGATCCAGCAGCGATGCATGATCGACACGATCCACGCTTTGAGCGCCTCGGTTTCGCGCAATTGCGCGCGCTGGGTCCAGGCTTTTGACAGGCTGTCCTGCACCAGATCGTCGGCTTCGGCGGCATCGTGGCACCAGGCATAGGCAATGCGGTACAGCACCGGGCGCAGCCCATCGATGCGGGAGCGGGTCAAGCCAAAAAGCGTGCAATGGATCATGGTCATGGGAGCAAGACGCGGCGAGTGGTCTATTTATTCCATAAAAATGGCTCGTCCGGAATGGAATAAGCGTGCCACATGCAGCGTCTTACCTCGTGCCAGTCTGCTGGCGAACAACACACTAATCTGGAGAATGCAATGAAGTCCTGCCTGTTTGCCCCCCTCACTTTCGCCTTGTTGCTGGGCGGCGCACCCGCCTTGTGCGCGGCCGCCGCGCCAGAGTCAGCAGCCCTTGCTGCAGCGCAAGAAAAAGTGGTGTACCACGTCACCGACAGCGCCAATGCCATGATGGCTTTGCGCAACGTTCAAAACCATCTGAGCGCCAGCAGTGATGTGCATATCGTTGTCGTCACCCATGGCAAGGGCATCGATTTCCTGCTCAACGATGCGCAGGACAGCAACGGCAACCCTTATGAGCCGCTGGTGCAGACCTTGAAAGTCAAAGGCGTTGAATTTCGCGTCTGCAACAACACGCTGAAGAGCCGCAAGCTCGACGCCGCTGCCGTCATCCCCGAAGCCACCGTGGTGCCATCGGGCGTTGCAGAAGTCGGACGCTTGCAGGCAAAAGAAGGCTATGTCTATCTCAAGCCCTGACCGGCGCACGCACGCTTACTGATCAACGGCTATGGCCGGACTTGATTCTCGGGAGGAGAACGCATGAAACAAAAACTACTGACCACCGTCTTGCTGGCAACGCTGCCGTTGGGCGCCCACGCGGCAAACTGGCTGCAAGCGCAAGGCAACGAAGCGCCGGATACCGGCTATTACAAAATCTGGGGATTCTTGCAGCCCGCCTACACTTATGTCGATGCCGACCCGGTTCAGGGTTTGCAGGGCGGCGCTGCAGCGTTCAACGGCCAGCTCAGCGTGCCCAATCGCGTCGGGCCGGATCTGGACGACAACGATGAACTGCAATTCAACCGGGCGCGAATCGGCGTGCGCGGCAATATTATTCCGGGCAAGATCAACTATTTTGCGCTGGTAGAAGCCGGCCAGAATGGCATCACCTCGCAGCGCGACCTGATGGTCACCGACGCCTCGGTCACCTTCAACTATATTCCTGGCGCGCGCATTCGCGCCGGCCTGTTCAAGCTGCCCACCAGCGAAGAGGCCCTGGTGGCCGTCCATGTCGCGTATCCCTACGTTTATTACAGCAACGCGGCAACCAGCCTGCTGCTTGAAACGCAATACCGCTCAACGGGCGCCATCAATGCAGCGGGTGCCTCGAATGGCTTGGCCATCAGCAGCGTCTCGGGATTTCGCGACATCGGCATCCAGGTTTACGACTGGTTCAACCGCGGGCCGTGGGAGTTTTCTTACGCACTGATGCTGTCCAACGGCGGCGAAATCGACCAGCTGTCCGACAACGACAGCAAGAAGGACGTTACCGGTCGACTGCAGGCGTCGTATGTGTTCGGTAAAAGCAAGGGCCCCAACCGCGAAGACGCCTCGGTCTGGCTGTGGCGGCAGGACGGCGAGCGCGAATTCGGAACGGGCAGCTTTGACCGGGTTCGCGAAGGAGTCGGCGCGACCTACAAAAAAGGCCCCTGGCGCGCGACGGCAGAATATCTGCGTGGCAGCGGCATGATCGTCGGCGGCCCCAACCCGCCTTTCCCCGGCCAGCCCGTGCAAATCGGCGTCAACGAAAAAGCCAGCGGCTGGTATCTAGAAGGCGGCTGGCGTTTTCTCAAGAACTGGGAACTGGATCTGCGCCACGATTATTTCGACCGCATGACCGAAACGGCAGCGCTGGAACGCGAGTTCACCACCACCACGCTGGGCGCGAACTGGTATTTTTACAAAAACACGCGGCTGGCACTGAACTACGAATGGCGCGACCTGGAGGTCAGCAATCCACTGGCGATTCCGGCTGGCGCGCAGCGTACCAATGCCGAAACCATCGCTGACAATCTGGGCGACCGTGTCAGCCTGCAAATGACCTGGTTCTTCTGAGGACTCCTCCAGCGGCGGCAACGTCGTTGTTCAAGCGGCCTTGCGGCCGCTTTTTTTGGCCATTTACGCGGGGTCATGGCCCCGTGACGGGTGGCCGAGTCAGACAGGCAAATCGATTTCAGCCACCACCGGCGCGTGATCCGATGGCCGTTCCAGCTTGCGCATGTCGCGGTCGATGGTCGACGCGGTGCAGGCCGCCGCCAGGGGGGCGGTCAGCAGGATATGGTCGATGCGCAGCCCCTGGTTACGGCGGAAACCCATCATGCGGTAATCCCACCAGCTGAAGGTTTTGTCGGGCTGCTCGAACAGCCGGAAGCTGTCCTGCAGCCCTAGCGCGAGGAGGCTTTGAAAGCGCGCACGCTCGGGTTCGGATACCAGCACGCAGTCCTTCCACACAGCCGGGTCGTGCACGTCGCGGTCGTCCGGCGCGATGTTGTAGTCGCCCAGAATCGCAAGTTTGGGATGCCGCGTGAGCTCGTCCTTGAGCCAGACGATGAGCGCGTCGTACCAGGCCAGCTTGTAGGGATATTTGTCGGAATCGAGGCTCTGGCCGTTGGGGCAATACACGCAGACCAGCCGCACGCCATCGACGGTGGCGGCGAGGAAGCGCTTCTGTTCATCGGCAAAGCCGGGAATGCCGATCACCACATCGGTGGCTTCGTTGCGGCTGACGATGGCGACGCCGTTATAGGTTTTTTGCCCGGCAAACACCACGTGATAGCCCGCCGCCTCGATGTCGGTTTGGGGGAAGTTATCGTCGGTGAGTTTGGTTTCCTGCAGGCACACCGCGTCGGGCTGGCGGGTGGCGAGAAAGTCCAGCAATTGGGGCAGGCGGACTTTGAGGGAGTTGACGTTCCAGGCGGCGATTTTCATGCCGCGCAGTTTACCGCAGCCCGGTTTGGCCGCGCCGGGCGGGTTGCGTCAGTTTTTGGGTGCGGTCGCCGTACTTGCGGGCTTGCTGCCGGACGGGGCGGATTTGGGGTAGCCCGCGCGGTCGAGGGCGGCGTTCCACTGGCCGCTTTCAAAGCCGTCGATGCGTTCGCTGCCGACCACGATTACCGGCACGCTGAGTTTTCCGGTGAGCTTTTTCAGCTCGGCCTGGGCGTCGGTGCTGGCCTGGGTGTCCTTGCTGCTGAAGGGCACGCCACGTTCGGTGAGCAGCTTGCGCGCCTCGTCGCAGGGTGCGCCGCAGGGGCTCGAATAGAGGGTGATCGGGTGTTTTTCGCGCGCAGTCTTGGCGGCGTAGGATTCGCCGCTTTCGATCAGATTGCCCTTGAACGACTTTTGCTGGGCATTTTTGACACTGGCCGGAGGCGGCTGGTCGCTGTATATCATGCGGCCCTGCGCGTCCTTCCATTGGTACAGTTGGGCGGCGGCCAGCGGCGCGCTTGCTGTTGCAACAACGCATGCTGCGATGATGAATCCTGCTTTCATACGGTTCTCCCGGGTGGCTGAGTTGTCAGCGACGTAATCCTCCGCACTAACGGCCAACTGCGGCAAAAGCTTAAGGTCTGCGACTTTGCTTTGCGGGATTTAGCCGTGCGGGACGTCAGGGTTTTTCACGTAGCGTGCAAACGCATCCGCCGTCAGCGGTTTGCTGTAGTAATAGCCTTGCACCTCGTCGCACCCCTGTTCGCGCAGGAATGCCAGCTGGCCTTCGGTTTCCACCCCTTCGGCTATGGTTGCGAGGCCGAGGCTTTTTGCCATTTGAATGATGGCGCTGACGATGGCCTTGTCTTCCGGGTCGGTGCGGATGTCGCGCACGAAAGACTGGTCGATCTTGAGTTTGTACACGTTGAACTTCTTTAAATAGCCGAGCGACGAATAGCCGGTTCCAAAGTCGTCGATGGACATGCGCACGCCCCGGTCATGCAGTTTGTTCATCACGGCGATTGCGCCTTGCGGATCGTGCATCGCCACGCCTTCGGTCAACTCCAGCTCGAGGTATTCCGGCGGCAGGCCGGCTTCGTCGAGGATGCGCGTGACGAGATCGGGCAGCGCCGGGTGTCGGAACTGCACGGCGGACAGGTTCACCGCCATCACCAGCGGCGGCAGGCCCGAGGTTAGCCAGATTTTGGCCTGTTCCACCGCTCGCCGCAGAACCCATTCACCAATCAGCAGAATGAGGCCGTTGTCTTCTGCCACCGGAATGAATTCGGCTGGCGACACCGGCCCCAGCTCGGGATGGCGCCAGCGCAACAGGGCTTCTGCCCCGACGATGCGGCCGTCACCCAGGGCAAGCTGCGGCTGATATTGGATGCTCAACTCATTGCGTTCCAGCGCATGACGCAAGGCGTTGCCCAGTTGCAGATGGCGCGCCGAGCGGGCCTGCATTTCGGCGGTAAAAAAACGGTAGCCGTTGCGGCCTTCCTGTTTGGCGCGATACATCGCGGTATCGGCCTTTTTGGAAAGCGACTCCAGATCCTCGCCGTCGGCAGGATAGAGCGCGATGCCGATCGAGGCGGTCACGCTCAGATCGTGGTGTTCGATGCCATACGATCCGCTCATCGCGGCCAGCAGCTTTTGCGCGACAAGCGAGGCGCTGCGCTCGTCGAGATCGGGCAGCATGACGATGAATTCGTCTCCGCCCTGACGGGAAATAATGTCCTCCTCGCGCAATGCCTGGCGCAGACGCTGGGACAATTCGATCAACAACACGTCGCCGACACGGTGGCCGAGGGTGTCGTTGATGTCCTTGAAGTGGTCGATATCAATGAACATCAGGGCCAGATGTCCGCTATGCCGTTTGGCGACATGGATGGCGAATTGCAGATGCTCGCTGAGCTGGGCGCGGTTGGGCAGGCCGGTCAGGACATCAAAATGGGCCAGCTTTTGACGCTCGGCCTCGATGTGGCTCAGCTTGATCTGGGTTTCGGACAGCCAGCCCATCACGCTGTTTTCCATGCCCGGGGTCACCGGAATGGCGGCTGAAAAATCACCGCGGCCGAGGCGGGCGATCCGTTCAAACAGTTGGTTTGCCGAGCCGCCCAGGGTGGTGTTCAGGTTGCGGTACGCGCGCCACAAGGTAAACAGCAACACGATACACAGGGCTACAAACAGCACGCGCAACAGCATGGCAATGCGCGCACGCTGCTCGACGGCGGCCTGGGTGCGGGTTTCCACCCTGGAATCAAACGTGTTGATCGGCTGCATGATGGCCCGCTTGGCTTGATGGTAGGCGGTGTCGTGCAGCATCAGGGTGGCCCGGTTGCGAACGGCGCCGGTAACCGGGGCGGCCGTCTCGATCAGGCTCATGGCGGCATACTCGGTCCGGGTCAGTGCATCGGAGTGCGCCTTGGCCTGTTCCAGCAGGGCGAGCTCTTCTGCGGTGAATCCGGCTTGCCGCATCCGCTGCAGCAGCGAGACGGCAGGGCCGGTCGCGCGCGGGCGCAACTGGCCGGGCAGTATCAGATCCCAGTAGACATTCTGGTAGTGGAGTGGGCGCGGCAGCTTGCCGTCGCGGATGGCGAGCACGTCCTCGTATTGCTGCTTGTAGTGGGGGTCGCTGGTGGCCACATAGGTGCGCACCATGCGCGTCAGGTCGTCGGACGACTGCCGCAGTTCGTCCGCCAGCAAAAAAGACTGCAGACGGGCTTCATTGGCGCGATCAATCTGTTTCTCGGCGAGCACGTAGGCCGCGAACGCCACCGCAATGACCAGCAGCGCAGCCAGGTTCAGACTCAGCGCGCGAGCCACGCGCGGCAGATGTTGTCCGTCTGGCTTCATGTCGCTCCGGCGTGGGTCAGGCGGCGGCTCATGCCATCGCGAACCCGACCAGCGCAATTTCGTCGCCATCTTTTACCGGCGCGGATTTTTCGACGAACTGCTTGTTGATGGTGATGTTGAGCTTGGGGTTGCCCAGCAACATTTTTTTCCACATTTCACCGCGCCGCGACAGCAAAAACAGCAGGCGTTCGACGTCGGTGATGTCCGGCGGCAGCACGATCTCGTCCGCAGCCATGCCGAGCGTGTCGACCAGGTCGCCGAAAAACAAAATCTTCACCATCTTGCGCCCTTTATAATTCGCCATTGATCGCCTGATTCTACCTGCGTATGTCCGCCCATCTGCTGGAAAACCTCAATCCCGAACAGCTCGCCGCGGTCACGCTGCCGCATGAATCCGCGCTGATTCTGGCGGGCGCGGGGTCGGGCAAGACGCGGGTGCTGACCACCCGCATGGTGTGGTTGATTCAGGGCGGGCAGGTGTCGCCGCACGGCATTCTGGCGGTGACCTTCACCAACAAGGCGGCGAAGGAAATGATGACGCGCATTTCCGCGATGCTGCCGATCAACACGCGCGGCATGTGGGTGGGCACTTTTCACGGCCTTGCCAACCGGCTGCTGCGCACGCATTACCGCGAGGCGGGGCTGCCGCAGTCGTTCCAGATTCTGGACAGCCAGGATCAACTGTCGGCGATCAAGCGCCTGATGAAGTCGATGAGTATCGACAGCGAAAAATACGAGCCGAAAAAAGTGCAGCGCTTCATCAGCGCCAACAAGGAAGCCGGCCTGCGCGCGCGCGATGTCGAGGCGTTCGACGCCTACTCGACGCGGCTGGTGGAAATTTTCGAGGCTTACGACGCGCAATGCCAGCGCGAGGGCGTAGCCGATTTCACCGAGCTGCTGCTGCGTTCCTACGAGCTGCTGCTGCGCAATGAACCGCTGCGCGAGCATTACCGCGATCGCTTCAAGCACATCCTGGTCGACGAGTTTCAGGACACCAATACGTTGCAGTACCGCTGGCTCAAGCTGCTGGCCGGACCCGGCACGGCGCTGTTCGCGGTCGGCGACGACGACCAGTCGATCTATGCGTTTCGTGGCGCCAACACCGCCAACATGGCCGAATTCGAGCGCGAGTTCGCGCACGGCAACGTCATCAAGCTGGAGCAGAACTATCGCAGCCACGGCCATATCCTCACTGCCGCCAACACGCTGATCGCACAGAACGCGCACCGCTTGGGCAAGAACCTGTGGACGGCCGAGGGCGAGGGCGAGCCGATCCGCGTTTACGCCGCTTATTCGGACCAGGACGAAGCCAGCTTCGTGGTGGAAGAGGTGAGGGCGCTCAATCGCGAGGGCATCAATTTGTCCGACATGGCCTTGCTGTACCGCTCCAACGCGCAGTCGCGGGTGCTGGAACACGCGCTGTTTTCTGCCAGCGTGCCGTATCGCGTCTACGGCGGGCTGCGTTTTTTTGAGCGGCTGGAAATCAAGCATACGCTGGCCTACCTGCGCCTGCTGACCAACCCCGAAGACGACGGCGCCTTCATCCGCGTGGTGAACTTCCCCGCGCGCGGTATCGGTGCGCGCACGCTGGAACTGCTGTCGGCCAGTGCTGCGCAGTCCGGTGCCAGCCTGTGGCAGGCGGCCTGCACCGCCAGCGGCAAGGTGGCCGGATTCGCCAAGCTGGTCGAGGAAATCAAGCAGGCCACCCGCGACCTGCCGCTGGCCGAAGTGATCGACCACGTGATCGAAGCCAGCGGACTGGCGGATTATTACCGCGCCGACAAAGACGGCAGCGAGCGGCTGGAAAACCTCAACGAACTGGTCAATGCGGCGGCGCTATTTTCGGCAGAAAACAGCGCCGACGAGGCGCAAGAAAGTACCCTGGATTCCTTCCTCGCCCACGCAGCGCTCGAAGCGGGCGAGCATCAGGCCGGCGTCGGCCTCGACGCCCTGCAGTTGATGACGGTGCACGCCGCCAAAGGACTGGAATTCCACGCGGTATTCATCACCGGACTGGAAGAAAGCCTGTTTCCGCACGAACAAAGCGCAAACGAAGAAAACGGCCTGGAAGAAGAGCGGCGGTTGATGTACGTGGCGATCACCCGTGCGCGGCGGCGGCTGTATCTGTCGCACGCGCAGTCGCGCATGCTGCATGGCCAGGTTCGCTACGGCTTGACGTCGCGCTTTCTCGACGAGTTGCCGCAACAGGTGCTGAGTCCGCTCAACCGTCGCAGCGGATCAGCGCAGCCGCAAAGCTTCGGCTACGCGGCACCGGTCGCATCGATCGGTGTGGTCAGGAATGCGGGCAAGGACACCGGTTATCGCGTCGGCCAAAGCGTGGCCCACGCCAAATTCGGCAGCGGCATCATCATCGACTTTGAGGGGCGCGGCGCCGACGCCCGCGTACAGGTGAAGTTCCGCGATGCCGGCACCAAGTGGCTGGCGCTGGCTTACGCCAACTTGTCGGTCTCTTGAGTGGCGTCGGTCTCGTCCGCCCACACCGCAAAAATCGCCTGATACGACGCATACAGCGAGCCGAACAGGATCGGCATCGCCACCAGCAGGCCGAGCAGCATGGGCACCAGGGCGGCGAAGAACAGCATTACTCCCAGCACCAGCCCATTGACCGACAGGGCCGCCCAGTTCTTGATCACGGCCTTGAGGCTGACGCCGAGCGCGGTGCCGAGGCGCGCGCCGCCGAACAGGATCAGCGCCGGCGCGTACCAGGTGGCCATGATGATGGGGGTGAACAGCAGCAGGCCGGTGAGCACGGCGGGCAGCGACTGATTCATCAGCGCCTGCAGTTCGGCCGGCGAGGTCTTGGGGTTTTGCGCCGCAGCCATGATGGCTGCGGGGTCAAAGCCCATGTTTTGCATGATCTGGCCAATGCCGAGCGTGCCGAGCAGCTGCACGGCACCCATTGCCATCAAGGGCAGGGCCGGGCCGGTGAGGAAGGGCGTTTTGACTCCTGCCAGAAAATGCGGCAGTTCCAGGTCCTGACCACGGTCGAGCGCGCGGTAGGCGGCCATGAAGCCAGCTACCAGCAGGGGGGATGCCAGTTCGGACAGGGTGCCGCCGACTCCCGGAATCAGGTTGAGCGCCATCACCACGCCGAACAGCGCGCCAAATGCGGCAGACAGCAAGAGTGCACTTTTGCGATACAGGCGAAAGCCTTCGACCACCCAGCGCCAGCCCTGGCTGGCGGCAACGGTACGGGGGATGTCTTGATTGGAAGCGGTCGTCATGCAGGATTCATTCGGCTCAAAACTCTTTCACGACCCATTGCGGCGGCTGCAGGCCGGGCAGGGTTTCCATGCGGTTGAAGCGGCCTTCGCCGCTGGGATCGATCAGGTAATACGGTTTGCCGACCTTGGGGGTGACTTTGAGCATGTAGAGTTTGCCGTTGCTGCGGTATTCCTCGACCTCGCCGCGGCTGTCGGGTTTGATCGTGATGGTGGGCGCATCTTCGGCGCCGGGCGGGCCATCGGGAACCGGCGAGAGTTCGGGCGGACGGTCGGAAGGCGAAGCGGCCAGGGCGGCGCCGCTCACCAGCAGGGCTAACAATAAAAAGGTAGGGCGCATGGCAGTCTCCGGGGAGTGGATTAGAGGTTGAGCTGGATTTCGCGTTCGGCCAGCGAGGGCATGAAGCCGCGTTTTTCGTAATGGCTGAAAATGGCATCGACTACCTGATCGGGTTCGTCGATCACCTGCATCAGATTGATGTCGTCGGGCGAAATCATGCCCTCGTCCACCATCCGTGTTTTGATCCAGTCGACCAGCCCGGCCCAGTAGCTTGAGCCAACCAGAATGATGGGGATGTGCGTGATTTTTCCGGTTTGCACCAGGGTCAGCGCCTCGAACAACTCATCCAGCGTGCCGAAGCCGCCGGGCATGACGACGTAGGCCGCGGCAAACTTGACGAACATGACCTTGCGCGCGAAAAAATGCTGGAAGGTCTGGCTGATGTCCTGATAGGGATTGCCGCTCTGTTCGTGCGGCAGCTGGATGTTGAGGCCGATGCTGGGCGACTTGCCGAAATACGCGCCCTTGTTGGCGGCTTCCATGATGCCGGGACCGCCGCCGGAGATCACCGAGAAGCCGGCGTCGGATAATTTGCGCGCGATTTCCTCGGTGAGCAGGTAATACGCATGGTCGGTCGGGGTGCGTGCGCTGCCGAAGATGGATACCGCCGGGCGGATCGAAGCCAGCCGCTCAGTCGCCTCGACGAACTCTGACATAATCCCCAGCATCCGCCACGATTCGCGCGCCGAGTAGTCGATTTCGGCGCTGCGACCCGGATCGGCGGTAATCGGTAATTTATCCCCGTGCATGTTTTGATCGCCTCGTGATTGGTCTTAGTGTGAATCAAGTCAGTGTGAATGCCCCCGTATGAGCGAGCCCCAAAAAACCCTGCTGCTGGTGGACGGTTCGTCCTATCTGTATCGCGCGTTTCATGCGCTGCCCGATCTGCGCAACGCGGCGGGCGAGCCGACCAATGCGATCAAGGGCGTGCTGTCGATGTTGCGCAAATTGCAGAAGGACTACGCGGCGGATTATATCGCCTGCGTGTTCGACGCGAAGGGCAAAACCTTCCGCGACGATCTCTACCCCGACTATAAAGCGCATCGCCCGTCGATGCCGGACGACCTGCGCTGCCAGATCGATCCGCTGCACGAGCTGATCCGCGCCGAGGGCTGGCCGCTGGTCGTGATCGACGGCGTCGAGGCCGACGATGTGATCGGCACGCTGGTGGTGGAAGCCGCGCGCCACAACGTGCGCAGCATCGTGTCCACCGGCGACAAGGACATGGCGCAGCTGGTCAACGACCACGTCACGCTGGTCAACACCATGAGCGAGGAAACGCTCGACATCCCCGGCGTCAACGCCAAATTCGGCGTGCCGCCGGAGCGTATCGTCGATTACCTCACGCTGATCGGCGACAGCGTCGACAACGTGCCCGGCGTGGCCAAGGTGGGGCCAAAAACGGCCGTGAAATGGCTGGGCGAATTCGGCACGCTGGACAACCTGATGGCGCATGCCGATGAAGTGAAAGGCGTGGTGGGCGAGAACCTGCGCGCGGCCCGCGACTGGCTGCCGCAGGCGCGCGTGCTGATCACCATCAAGACCGATGTGGCGCTGCCGTTCACGCTCGATGCACTGACGCTGCAGGCGCGCGACATCGCCACCCAGCGCAGCCTGTTCGAACGCTTCGGCTTTCGTTCCTGGCTGCGCGAGCTGGATGCCGCGGCTATAGACCTGCCGGCCATTCCCGAGCAGGACGTAAGCGGCGACCACCGCACGCACTACGAAACCATTCTGACCGACGCCCAGCTGGACGACTGGATCGCGCGGCTCGCCGCCGCACCGGCGTACGCGCTCGACACCGAAACCACCGGCCTTGATCCGATGCAGGCCGAACTGGTCGGCATGTCCTTTGCCATCACGCCCGGCGAGGCCGCCTACCTGCCGCTGGCGCATTGTTACGCCGGCGCACCCGCGCAGTTGGACCGCGCCACCGCGCTGGCCAAACTGAAGTCGCTGCTGGAAAACCCCGCGCCCAAAATCATCGGCCAGAACCTCAAGTTCGATCGCCACATCTTTGCCAATGCCGGTATCGCACTGGGCGGTGCCATCGACGACACACTGCTGCAGTCCTACGTGATCGAGGCGCACCAGTCGCACGAGCTGGGCAACCTGGCGATGCGCCATCTGGGCCTGGCGACCATCAGCTACGACGACGTGACTGGCAAGGGCGCGTCGCGCATTGGATTCGAACAGGTGGCGATCGAGCGCGCCAGCGAATATGCGGCCGAAGACGCCGACGTGACGCTGCGCGTGCGCGACGCGCTGGCGCCGCAGATCGCAGCCTCCCAGAAGCTTGATTACGTGTACCGCCAGATCGAACTGCCGGTGGCGCGCATTCTGTTTCGCATGGAGCGAACCGGCGTGCTGCTCGACAAGCAATTGCTGGCGGTGCAAAGCGGCGAGCTCGGCAAAAAAATGCTGGAACTCGAACAGCGCGCCTATCAGGAAGCCGGACAACCTTTCAACATGAGCTCGCCCAAGCAGATCGGCGACATCCTGTTTGTCCAGAAGGGCCTGCCGGTCATCAAGAAAACGCCGGGCGGCGCGCCGTCCACCGACGAGGACACGCTGGAGCAACTGGCGCTCGATCACCCCATTGCGCGCGCAATTCTCGACTACCGCGGCATGGCCAAGCTGAAGTCGACCTACACCGACAAGCTGCCGCAGATGATTCATCCAGTTACCGGGCGCGTCCATACCAGTTATTCGCAGGCCACCGCCGTCACCGGCCGCCTGTCCAGTTCCGAACCGAATCTGCAAAACATTCCCGCGCGTACCGCGGAAGGCCGCCGCATCCGCGAGGCCTTCATCGCGCCGCCCGGGCATCAACTGGTGTCGGCCGACTATTCGCAGATCGAGTTGCGCATCATGGCGCACCTGTCGGACGACGCCGGCTTGCTGACTGCGTTTGCCGAAGACCGCGACATCCACACTGCCACGGCATCCGAGGTGTTCGGCGTGCCGCTGCTAGAGGTGAACAGCGAGCAGCGGCGCATGGCCAAGGTCATCAATTTTGGCCTGATCTACGGCATGTCGGCGTTCGGCCTTGCAAGTCAGCTCAATCTGGACCGTTCCGCCGCGCAGGCCTACATCGACCGCTATTTCGCGCGTTATCCGGGCGTGGCCAACTATATGCAGCGCACCCGCGAAGCCGCGCGCAGCCAGGGGTATGTCGAAACCGTGTTCGGCCGCCGGCTCTACCTGCCGGAAATCAACGCCAAAAATCCGCAACGCCGCCAGGGCGCCGAGCGCGCTGCGATCAATGCGCCGATGCAGGGCACTGCCGCCGACCTCATCAAGCTGGCGACGATCGCCGTGCAGGGCTGGCTTGACCGCGAGCAGCTGGATAGTCGTCTATTGCTGCAAGTGCACGACGAACTCATCCTCGAAGTGCCCGAGCATGAACTCGACCGCGTGCGCGCCGAATTGCCCGGTTATATGTGTAATGTGGCTGCGCTAAAAGTGCCGTTGCGGGTCGGTGTAGGGGCGGGACATAATTGGGAAGCCGCGCACTGACCCCGGGGTATTGCCCCGGCAAACAGCTGTAAAAATAATCACTAGATTGAAAGCGCCAGCCAGCCGGCCAGCGTTGTCATAAATGGAGCCGAGATAAATGACCAAACACCCCGTTGCCCTGGCGATCGCGCTTGCTTTATCCGTACCCGTCGCGCTTTCGGGATGTGACAGCACGGCCAATCTGACCGAGCAGGAGCATATTCAGCGCGCCAAGGACTTCCAGGACAAGGGCAAGCTTCAAGGCAGCATTGTCGAGCTCAAGAACGCGTTACAGAAAAATCCGGACAGCGCGGGAGCCAGGCTGCTGCTTGGTCAGATTTATTTGAAAACCCGCCAAGGGGCTGAAGCCGAAAAGGAACTCAATCGTGCCCAGCAACTGGGGGCCAACCGCGAAGTAGTGCAGCCCCTGGTGGGTGAAGCCTTACTGCTAATGGGCGAATACCAGCGTGTGCTTGACGAGATTCAACCGGGTGACCAAACCTCGCCGACCAATCGTGCGCGCACCCTTCAATTGCGCGGACATGCGCTGCTCAAGTTGGGCAAACTCAAGGAAGGCTGCGACATGTTTCAGCAGTCGCGTGCGGTTGATGCGCGCATACCCCAGACTTACTGGGGGCTAGCGCAATGTGCGGTTGCCGAGCGCGACATGAAACAGGCGCGTGCCTGGCTCGACGAGGCAATCAAGCTGCCCAGCGAGCAAGCCGGTACCCGCATGTTCATCGGCGACTGGGAGCAGTTGAACAACAACCCACAAGCCGCACTGGCTGCTTATGGTGAGGTGTTGAAATCCGAGCCGGATAACCTGGAGGCGCTGCAAAACCGGATTACCCTCAACCTGAAAGCCGGGCAGGTAGAGGCGGCTCGGATCGATATCGAGCAAGTTGAAAAATTGATGCCGAAATCTGCGCCAGCGTATTACCTGCGTGCCTTGCTGCTGTTCCAGCAAAAAAACTTCCCTGCAACCCAAAGCGCACTGCAGGAGGTCTTCAAAACCATGCCTGGGCATTTGCCCAGCACCCTGCTGGCAGGGGCAACCGCTTATGAGCTGGGCTCCTATGAGCAGGCTGAATCACATTTGCAACGTTACCTGGCGCGTTACCCCGGGCAGGCCTATGCCACCAGGATACTGGCGGCAACGCAAATCAAGCAAAACCAGGCTGCCAAAGCACTTGAAACGCTTGCGCCGCTTCTGACGCCTGACTCGCGCGACGTCCAGGCGCTCACCCTTGCGGGAGAAGCGAGCCGCGCCAACCAGGATTCAGCGCGTGCAACGGAATGGTTCGCGCGTGCGGCTGCTATTGACCCGAAAAATGCTGCCCTGCGCACGCGCATGGGGATCAATCACCTTGCCGAAGGGGACTTTCCACATGGCTTGCCTGAGCTTCAGGCCGCCGCTGCGATGACGCCCAAGCAGCACGAGGCCGACAATCTATTGGTGCTGGCCTATCTTGAGCAGCAACAATTCGACAAGGCGCTGTCGGTCATCCAGACCATGGAGAAAAAGCTTCCCGGCAATCCCGCTGTCGGGGTGCTCCGTGGTCAGGCCTACACTGGGAAAGGTGATTTCGTTCGCGCCCGTAGCAGCTTTGAAGCAGCGCTGGCAACCGACCCGGATTTTTATCCGGCAATTGCCAGCCTTGCCCAACTCGACCTGTATGAGAAAAAACCAGATGCAGCGCGCAAACGTTTCGAGGGCGTGCTCGACAAGCACAAGAACCACCTTCAAGCCTTGCTGGCGCTCGCCCAACTGGAGGCCTTGCAAAAGAACACTCCCGAAGCGCAAGACTGGCTCAAAAAAGCCATCGGGGCTCACCCCAACGCACTGGAACCGCGCCAGCGTCTCGTTTCGCTGTATATCGACAATCAGGATTATCCCAGGGCACTCGCTCTCGCCAATGAAACCTTGCAAGCCAATCCGGACAGTCTGGTTGCGCTTGACCTCATGGGTACAGCCCAGCTTGCCGCTGGCCAAAAGGACAATGCCTTGATTTCGGCGACGCGTCTCGCAGAAAAAATGCCTCAATCCGTTGCGGCGCAAATGAAGCTTGCGCAAACGCAGCTTGATCTTGGCAAGTTGGATGCAGCACGCGTTTCCCTTAACCGGGTTTTGAAGATGCAGCCGGGCTTCCAGCCTGCGCAGGAAACGTTGGTCGATCTTGAGATCCGGAGTGGGCGTTCTGGCGAAGCGCTGCGTGTCGCGCGCCAAGTGCAAATCACCCAGCCCAAGGCCGCCAGCGGATTCCTGCTGGAAGGCCGGGCACAGATGGCAGCCAAACAACCGGCTGCAGCCGCACAAGCTTTTGCCCAGGCACTGGCGATCGAGCCTAAGAACACGACACTCATCCAGTGGCATCAAGCGGCATACATGGCTAGTAATTCCGCTCAGGCTGACAATCAGATTGCCCAATGGCTCAAGGCACAGCCAACTGATTTTTCGGTGCGTGCGTATCTGGCCCAGCATTACATGAACAACGGCCGCACCCCCGAAGCCATTGGGCAATATGAGGCTGGCACTTAATAACTTGGCCGCGCTTTACCAGCAACAAAAGGATCCACGCGCACGCGCTACGGCTGAAAAAGCCTACAAGCTGAGTCCAAAGGATGCAGCCACTCAGGATACCCTGGGTTGGATCCTGCTGGAGCAAGGTCAAAGCGCGCGCGGCTTGCAACTGATCAGGTCTGCAGTGTCTGTGCAGCCCAATATTCCGACCTTGCGATATCACCTTGCCGTTGCGTTGGCGCAAACCGGATCAAAAACCCAGGCACGCGCCGAACTGGAAAAGCTGCTGGCTAAATCTCCGGTATTTCCGGAAGCGAGCGCAGCCAAAATCCTGCTCAATAGCCTTTGAGCAGATTGGGCCTGCTTGTTTTTTGGGCCTGAGGCTATACAGGTCGGTCGGTTTTTGTATTTCGTTTGCGTCTTGGTGAGCGGACCTGCTATTGGCGATGCAGCCGAGCAATCTATGCTTGCCTGATTGACGGCTCTTTTGGCTTGTTGATCCAAGGATCAAGACCGCAGGCACGGACGATGGCTTGCGTTCCTCGCGAATCCGCCCGCACTTCTGATAAAGGATGTTCCCATTTTCTTGCGTTTATGGGCTGGCAATCCGTCAGCTTGTGGGTTTGTGTCCGGAACGGCCGCCCGGAAATTGACCTAACCTGGCCTGAGTACTCGGATGGCTGAAAGTCGGGGCATAACCTCAAGGCAATAAAAAACCCGCGCTTGCCTGGCAAGCACGGGTTTGAATGAAACAGACAGACCGGTTCTGGTCTGTCTGATCAGTACATTCAGGCGGCCTTGCGCTTACGCAGCGAGACGCCCATGCCCAGGAGGCCCAAGCCAATCAGAGCCAGGACACCAGGTTCCGGAACGGTGGTCAGGCCACGCAAGTCAGCCGAGCCAGCAATACACCACTGACCTGGAGTTGCTTGGCCGGTCGTGCAACCCGTTGTATTGTCGAAATTGTTCAGCACGGCATTGTTACCAGATGAGGTGAGTGCGATATCAGCAAAACCACCTGCGCCATCATCAATGCCATCGCTGTCGAGGAACTCAAGAACGCCATTGGGGCCAGAAACCATATCCAGCAAACCGGAACCCGTAAAGCTGATCGTGGCACCAGTCAGTGAACCATTTGCAGCCAGTTCATAAGGACCGCCATTTTCAGGGTGGCCGCTCAGGGTAGCCCACAAGGTGCCGCCCTGGATAGCGGTCAGGTTGGCAGCCGAGCTTTGGCTCAGCAGGTTAAACGTGGGCAGCATGTAAACGTTCATGTTGCCGTTGTCGAACGTGGCAGCGCCGGTCAGAGCGTCAAAGGTCAGAACGTTGTAGTCAAAAACGAAATACAGACGGCTGAGACCACCGTTCGAGTAAAAAAGATTGCCATTGACGGTGTTGATCTGGCCATATCCCAGCAGTGTTTGGCCAGGAGCATTCACGAACGTTTCAGCGACGGTCGAGGTTTCGATGTGGGTTGTTGCGCCAGCTGCGCCAAAGTCCACGCCACCGACAACGATAGCTGAAGCGGAACCAGAAGCCGCCAGGCCCAGAGCGGCAATTGCCGATGCGATAATTTTTTTGTTCATTTCAAACTCCTTATAAGGAATGGTGGGATTGCAATCTTGCGAGCCAGGCGACCAGCTTCACGCCAATTTATAAAGCACGTAGCATGCCAAATAAAATATAAGCTTTAAATACAATGCTTTAAATATTTTCTTGGCTGCTGGAGTGCTGGAAGTGTAAATTTTTTCGACACTCGCTGCGGTCTGGTTCGTAGGTATTTCGGGGATTGTGGCGATGCCGGGTGAGCGTAGCCAGGCTGGGTGGTACTAGAGGCCGGAAGCGGTCACTTGTGCGGGAAGAAGGCTTTGTTCAGAAGGCTTTCATAAAGCTGTCGATGGCTGGCCGGCCGGCCGTGACGAATGAGGGCTGTGCTCTGCCTGTTCTGAATAGCATCACCGGCACGCGCGAACCGAATCGGGTTTTCCAGCCCTCTGCCAGGCTCTGCTGCAACGCTTTCGGGATGCCTGCCGCATCTGCGCCATCCAGCGCGTAGAGTGCCGATGCGGGCATGGGCTGCAGGACGCGTCCCAGACGGGTTGTGGTCAGCCAGATCCGCTGGAAAGCGCGGCCCGCATCGAAGACTGATGGCGTGTCGATTTTTTTTACGGTCAACACACCCAGGTTGGGGGCAAGCCGGCACGGCAGGTCGCATGAACGCAAACCCAACAAATGGTGTGCGCCAAACCGGTTGGCCATACGCATGACCGGCCAATGGCGCAGCGCTGCGAAGAGACCGCGCAAGGGCAACTCAACCCCCAGCGCGCCGGGCGGCAGGCCTGTTTCGCTGGTATCGCGCCAGCCGACGTCAAATCGGATGGCGGTGAAAAGCCCTGCGTGCAAGATCCGGTTGCGGAAACGTTCGGTTTCGGCTCGCCGCATCAAGGCAAGCGCAGGGTTTCGATCGGCGGCGGTTTCAAGCCAATGCAGCGTATATGAAGGATGGGCGTGAGTAATGGCATCCAGTTGAGCGCGCTCGGCGACATCAAAAGGTGGACCCCGAAAACGAAACTGGCGGCTGGTGTGGCGCTTTGGGATTTCGTGCCACAAAGGGTCGCTCTGTGCCTCATCAGGCTGCAGGTCAATGCTTAAAGCGAGTCCGGGTTGGTCGGGGTCGGGAAGGAGATTTATTTCCGCCCTTACGCCATGCCGGCTGGCAGCAATGACGAGATTTTCTGCCAGGGCGCCGAGCGAAAGCAGGTCGAGCACACGCTGATACCCCGGTTGTTCCCATGTGGTTCGGGTGTGGTGAACCAGGATGCGTGAGCCATCAAGTTGAAAGCGCACGGGATGGTGGTTGTCGGCCGATGGCGCCTGAATGGCGCTTTGCAGCATGTTACGAAACTGCTCCGGCGTGATCGCTTCCATCAAGTCAGTCCAAGTTGGCGGCGTGCGATGGCGATGGCGATTCGGTTGAGCAGATGACGGTTTCCGCCGGGGCGCCAGGTATGGGCGATCTGGTTGCGGTAGCCGTCGAACTGGATGCCGTGCGGTGCGCTCCAGACCTTGCCGCGTTGCAGCAGTATTTTGACGGCTTCGCTGGCCGCCACGCCTGCGCATAGCTGACAGGCAATTACGGTTGAGGGTCCCTTTTGCTGTTTCAGGTCGACCTTTTTTTTGTCGGCGAGGTAGTGGCGATGCAACAATCCGGGTGCAAGTCCAACAAGAAAACGCACGGCTTTTTCCAGTTCGCCACGACCTGACAACTGAAAGTAATCTTCGAAGCTCATGCCGCCTGGCAGGAAGTTCAGTAATGCCGCACTCATGCCCAGGGGCGCAACCGTGATCGCAGGGATGCGGTGCTTGGCGCAGTAGGCAAAAAGTTGTTCGCGGGCATCGAAGGCAAAAAAATCCAGACCGTCCACATATAGATCTACATCCTGGAAAAACTGCTCAAGATTGGACGCATTCACCCCCTCGGGGAAGCGCCTCAAATCACTTTCCGGATTGACATCAAGCACCATCGCAGCAAGCGTGTCGACTTTTGGGCGATTGAGGCTGGACATGCTGGCGCCCGCCTGACGGTTGAAATTGGCTAATTCAAAAACGTCGAAGTCGGCGATATTGAATTTTTCAATACCCAGCCGCGCAAAGGTCAGCAGATGGGAGCCGCCGACACCGCCCATGCCAGCGATGGCTACGCGTTTAAGCCTCAGTTGCTGCTGCTCGTCGTCGGTAAACCAGCCTATGTTGCGCGAAAATGCCGCGCTGTAGTCGAAGCTCATGCAGATCCACCCAACACGTTATCCCCCATGAGTGACACGATTGGTAATGCCGATCTCGTCTGTTTTGCTGAAAAAGTAAGGATATAGCGACCGTTCGCCTTGCGCGCTTTCGGTTTTCCCGCCGAGCAGTTCGATTTGCTGGTCAACATAGTCCAACTCCAGACGCAGCAATACGGCAGGCGCATTGACGCGGCTGCAGATGCGTTCTGGGCCGAAATCGGTAAAGCCCAACATCCGTTTATAAAACGCGGCATGACGTGGGTTCACCTCGATCACGACATCCGTATAGCCCTGCATCACGCGGCCATATATGTAGGCAATATGAAAAAGCGACGCCAGAATATGCTTTGAGCCGTGGGTTTGATCAACGGCCAGCTTGGTTAACTCGCAGACTTTGCGGCCAGCCTGACGCAGCTGTTCTATTTCCTGCTTGTATAGATCTTCGACTAATAGTCCATGCGGGGTATCCAGGCCAAGGGTCAGGGTTCCAATCACTTTGTCGTTTTGCGATGCCATCAAGGTGATGCGTTCGGGCACCTTCTGAAAGCCGCTCGTTTTATACCCGCGACCTGCATATTTCCGCTGTACCAGCATGCTGGCCGAACTCACCCGTTCGCTTGAATGTGCCAAGCGGATCTTGAAAGCCTGTTCTTCGATTTTCTCGCCCGTTTGCGGCGCGGCACTGAGTGGCTCGGGTAAAACCAGATCTTTGAGCTGATAGGGAGAGATGGCGACAATCGTCTTGTCCCACTCTTCAGCAGCCTTGTTGCGCTCTGAGAAGCCGGTGAAGCCCTTGGGTATTTTGACGGACATAAATTAAGCCGGAAAAAGGAGATCATGGGTGGAACTACCAAGTTAACCACTCGTCAGCTATGGCTGACAATGCCCGGAAGCCAGAGACCTTGGAACGTGTATGAGCCAGCTCTGGTCAGAATTTGAGCCAGCGTGCTGCATCCCGAGCAAAATAAGTCAGCACGCCGTCCGCTCCGGCGCGCTTGAAAGCCAGCAAAGACTCCAGCACGCATGCCCGTTCATCCAGCCAGCCATTCTGGGCCGCAGCCTTCAACATAGCGTATTCGCCACTCACCTGATAGGCGTAAGTTGGCGCGCCATAGGTATCTTTCACGCGGCGGATGATGTCCAGATACGGCATGCCAGGCTTGATCATCACCATGTCGGCGCCTTCCTGCAAGTCCATCCCAACTTCCCACAGCGCTTCGTCGCTGTTGGCGGGATCCATCTGGTAGGTGGCTTTATTGCCTTTTCCCAGGTTGGCTGCGGAGCCGACGGCGTCACGAAAGGGGCCATAAAAGCTGGAGGCATACTTGGCTGCGTAGGCCAGAATTCGGGTGTGGATGTGACCTGCGCCTTCGAGCGCAGCCCGGATGGCGGCGACCCGGCCATCCATCATGTCCGAAGGAGCCACGATGTCGGCGCCTGCCTGTGCGTGAACCACGGCTTGTTTGGCCAGAACGGTGACGGTTTCATCGTTCATCACATAGCCACTTGCGTCGACCAGGCCATCCTGGCCATGACTGGTGTAGGGGTCCAGCGCGACATCCGTGATGATGCCCAATTCCGGGAAATGGCTTTTCAGTGCCGCTACGGTGCGTGGAACCAGTCCGTCCGGATTGAGCGCCTCTTCGGCCCCCAGTGACTTGAAGTTGGCGCTGATGACCGGAAACAGTGCCAGCGCCGGGATGCCCAGTTGCATGCATTCTTCGGCTACGGGCAGCAACAGGTCGAGCGACAGGCGCTCGTTACTGAATGAGCTGGAACTTTTTCCAGGCGCGCCCGCTCTAGTACTGCAGACGGTATTGCACCGTCCCCCGCTTCTCCTCCCTGAGCGGGGTGCCTTATCCCTTAAGGCATCTTTAGCCCCGATAACTGCGTGTCATCGGGGCTTTCTTTTTTACTGAGCATCCAATTTGATCAGGGAATCGGCCGATTGCGGCTTGCCCTGTTGAGCCTCGATAAGCCAGCCTTCCAGCAGCGCCGTCGCGTCATCCGCCCCCAAGCGCGACAAGCTGGAAAACAGCTGGACCGAAACGTTCCCCAGTGGTTCGAGCGCCTGCTTGACGCTACGCAGGGTCAGCACTTTTTCACTATTCGATAATTTGTCGGCCTTGGAGAGCAGGATGTGCACCGGCTTGCCAGTGGGCGTGAACCAGTCGAGCATTTGCCGGTCTAGCGGGGTAAGCGGATGGCGGGCATCCATGATCAGCACCATGCCGGCCAGGGCGTCTCGCTCCTGCAGGTAGCGCGAGAGCAGCCCTTCCCATTTTGCCTTGACCGCGGGCGGCACTTTTGCGTAACCGTAGCCGGGCAGGTCGACCAGGTAGGTGTCGGCGTCCACTGCAAAAAAGTTGATGAGCTGGGTTCGGCCTGGTGTTTTTGACGTGTAGGCCAGCCGGTTTATTCGGGTTAACAGGTTGATCGCGCTCGATTTTCCCGCGTTCGAGCGTCCTGCAAACGCAATTTCGGCGCGGCTGTAGGGCAGGTCGCGCAGTTGGGCGACCGAAGTATGGAATTGGGCGCGATTGAGCACAGGCTTGGCAGTCATATTAGTTGCCGCTAAACTACCCGCTTCACCAAATTTTGCAATCCCCAGATTTTGCAAGCTTTCAGGAGTTCTAGATGAAATTCGTCGTCTCTTTGGTTGCCGCTTTGGCCGCCACTTCTGCTTTTGCCAACGCACCCGCTGCCGCTCCGGCCAGCAAAGGCGACCCCAAGGCGGCAGAATCCATTGTTAATCAGGTGTGTGCAGCTTGCCACGCTGTCGATGGCAACAGCGTTGCCGCAGCGAATCCAAAGCTTGCGGGATTGAATGCCGAGTACATCAACAAGCAGCTGACTGAATTCAAATCAGGCGCTCGTAAAAACGCCATCATGTCGGGCATGGTCGCGAACCTGACGCCGCAGGACATGCTGAATCTCGCCGCTTATTTCAGCGCGCAACAGCCGAAGCCCGCCACGTCAAAGGATCAGGCGTTGGCACTACAGGGCCAAAAAATCTTTCGTGGCGGCGTGATGGGTGCGGGCGTGCCGGCTTGTGCTTCGTGCCACGGCCCGCAGGGCAAGGGTATTCCTGCCCAGTTCCCGCGTCTGGCTGGCCAGCACAGCGAATACATCTATACGCAACTGAATGCGTTCCGTGTCGAGGCGCGTGCAAATGATGCTGCCAAGATGATGCGTACCATTGCAGCGAAAATGACGGATGCCGACATGAAGGCCGTCGCTTCCTATATTCAGGGCCTGCGTTGAACTGATTGACTCCGGCTGTGTCCACCCAGCCTTGAGTCTGTTCGAAGGGTGACGCAAGTCACCCTTTTTTTGTGCCCTTAGGGATATGCAGAGCAAATGAATACCGCCCCCCACTCCTTCGGCCGATCCGTTTTTGAATTGATGAGCTCGATGCGCTTTGCCATCAGCTTGCTGTCCATCCTTGCGGTCGCATCGATAGTGGGTACGGTGCTGAAACAGGCCGAGCCATACGCCAATTACCTCATCCAGTTTGGCCCGTTCTGGTTCGATTTTTTTGAAAAGCTGGGGCTGTACGATGTTTATCATGCGGCCTGGTTTTTGCTCATCCTGACCTTCCTCGTTGCTTCGACCAGCGTGTGCATCAGCCGCAACGCGCCGAACTTCGTGCGCGAAATGAGAAGTTTTCGCGAACATGTCAGCGAGCAATCGCTCAAGGCGTTCAAGCACAAGCACGAAGTGGTCACCGAGCACGCGCCCGAGGCGCTTGCGGCCAGCGCGCAGCGTTATCTCGAAGGGCAGGGCTACAAGGTCAAGAACCTGCCGCGCGAAGACGGTGTGTTGCTCGCTGCCAAGGCGGGCAGCTGGAATCGTCTGGGCTATCTGCTGGCACACTCGGCCATCGTGCTGATCTGCATCGGCGGCCTGATGGACGGCAATCTGGTGTTCAAGGTGCAGCAACTGCTCGGCTACAAAAAAATCGAGACGCGCGACATTCCGCAAAGCCAGGTGCCGGCGATCTCGCGTCTCAGCCCCTCCAATCCCTCGTTTCGCGGCAGCGTGCAGATTCCCGAAGGCTCCAGCGCCGACGTTGCTTTTCTCAATGTTGCCGACGGTTATCTGGTGCAGGACCTGCCGTTTACGGTGGCGTTGAAGCAGTTCCGTATCGAGCACTACACCACAGGCCAGCCGAAAAGCTTCGAGAGCGATATCGAACTGTTCGACAAGTCCGGCAAGAAGGTCAAGGAAGCCACGATTGCCGTCAATCATCCGCTGGTGTTTGACGGCGTGGCGATTTATCAGGCCAGCTTTGCCGATGGCGGCACCCGCATGACGCTGCGTGGCTGGAATTTGTTTTCGCCGACGGCTTCATCATTTCCTGTAGAGGGCGTGGTCCAGCAAAACACCACGCTTACCAGCGAGGCGGGTGAGTACACCCTTGAGTTCACCGATTTCCGCCCATTCAATATCGAGAACATGGGCGGTGATATTGCGCCTGCCGGCGACACCATGGGCGTGTTCGGCGGCAGTTCGGTGAGCGATAACAAGCACCTGCGCAACGTCGGTCCGAGTTTCCAGTTCAAGCTGCGTGATGCGCGGGGCCAGGCTCGGGAGTTCAGCAATTACATGCTGCCTCTGGAATTGAGTGGCCGTTGGTACATGATGTCGGGCGTGCGCGAATCACCCAATGAGGCCTTCCGTTACATGCGCATGCCGCTTGATGCCGAGGGCAATATCGAGAGCTTCATGCGGCTGCGCGGCGCGCTGCTGAGTGCCGAGCTGCGGCCTGAAATTGCCGCCCGCTTCGCTCGTCAGGCGCTGCCGCAAAATGCCTGGGGCACCGAGATCGAAGACAAGCTGAAGTTCAGCGCGACGCAAATGCTGACGCTGTTTGCAGAGGGTGGATTTCAGTCGCTGGGGCGCTTTATCGAAGAAAAGGTCCCGGAGGCCGAACGCGACAAGGCGGCCGGCACGTATCTGCGCATCATCGAGCTGGCCGCATTCGAGGCTTTGCAGGTCGCCAACCAGCAGGCCGGACTGCCTGCGCCGTCTACCGACGATGCCACCGGCTGGCTAGTGCGCGATACGCTCAATAGCATCAGCGATATGTTCATCTATGGTGCGCCGATCTACCTGCAACTTATGCAGTACGAAGAAGTCAAAGCCAGCGGTTTGCAACTGACCCGCTCGCCCGGTCAAAACGTGGTCTATTTCGGCTCCTTGCTGCTGACGCTCGGCGTGTTCTTCATGCTCTACGTGCGCGAGCGCCGGGTATGGCTGCGCATCAAGCCGGGAAGCGCGCTGCTGGCCATGTCGTCGGCCAAACAGACCATCGACTTTGAAAAAGAATTCACCCAGCATGCACAAGCGCTCGACACGCTTGCCAAATAAACGGTCGCTTGTGAAGTAATCCGGAGATACCCATGGAACTCGCCCTAAACCAACCCGCCCCGCTGTTCAAGCGCCTGTCGTGGTTCGACTGGCTGTTTGCCGCCATCGTTGCCGCTGGCGCCCTGTTTACCCTGTCGCGCTTTGGCGACTTCATGGATATCTATGAAAAAGCCATCCTGCTGGCGGCCATCCCCACGCTAGCAGCATTTGGCTGGTTCTGGAAACCGTTTCGCCAGCTGTTCATCGGGGTGGGGATCATCAGCCTGTTTGCGATCAGCCAGTACCAGGGCGATCTTGGGCGGATGGAGCTTGCGTTCTTCCTCAAATACCTGATTTCCAGCCAGGCCGCGATCATGTGGATGTGTGCGCTGTTTGCGCTTGCCACGGTGGCCTACTGGGCGGGCTTGCTGGCGCGTTCCGAGTTCCTGATGAAAAGCGGCAGTACCCTGAGCTGGGCCGCCATCACCCTGGGTTTCGTCGGTTTGATGGTGCGCTGGTACGAGTCCTACCTGATCGGCACCGATGTCGGCCACATTCCGGTATCCAACCTGTATGAAGTGTTCGTGCTGTTCTGTCTCATCACCGCGATGATGTACCTGTATTACGAGGCGCGTTACCAGACCCGCCAGATGGGCGCTTTCGTGTTGCTGGTGATTTCTGCGGCGGTCGGCTTCATCCTCTGGTACACCTTTGATCGGGGGGCGCATGAAATCCAGCCGCTGGTGCCTGCGCTCAAATCCTGGTGGATGAAGCTGCATGTGCCCGCCAACTTCATCGGCTACGGATCGTTTTCATTGTCCGCCATGCTTGGCGTCGGCTATCTGCTGGCTGATCGTGGCATCCTTGCCAGCCGCTTGCCCAAACTCGAAATCATCGACGACATGATGTACAAGGCCATCGCCATCGGCTTTGTCTTTTTTACCATCGCGACGATTCTGGGTGCGATGTGGGCGGCCGAAGCCTGGGGCGGTTACTGGAGTTGGGATCCGAAGGAAACCTGGGCGCTGATCGTGTGGCTGAACTACGCGGCCTGGCTGCATATCCGGCTGGTTAAAGGTCTGCGCGGCCCCATGCTTGCGTGGTGGGCCGTGATCGGTCTGTTTGTCACCACCTTTGCGTTCCTGGGCGTGAACATGTTCCTGTCGGGTCTGCATTCCTACGGTGAGTTGTAAGCCGGGTTTGATTGCTGGATGTGGCTGATGCGAGTCCGGTTCGGCGTAACTCCATGAACCGAGCCCTGCTCCTCGCCATTCCGCTCGCGCTTGCTGCGCTTGCGGCTGGCATCTGGCTGGCGCAGTCGCGTTACGCGCCGCAAACGCCAACAGCATCCACCGCAGCGCTGTGGCAACTCGCGTTTCCTGACGACCGTGGCCGTGCCCAACCGTTGTCGCAATGGCGCGGCAAGGTGCTGGTGCTGAACTTCTGGGCGAGTTGGTGCGCACCGTGTCGCGAAGAGATGCCTGACTTCGTTGCGTTGCGCGCGCAGTTTCAGCCCCGGGGCGTCGAGTTTGTCGGGCTGGCGATCGACAACCCCGCCAATGTCACGCAGTTTTTACGGGCGCATCCGGTGACCTACCCGATCCTCATCGGGGAGGGCGTGGCGCATGACTTGGCGCGGCAGCTGGGGAACCCGAGCGGGGCGCTGCCGTACACGCTCGTAATCGACCGCGAGGGTGAGATCGTTCTGAAGCATCTGGGGCGCCTGCCGCGTGCTGAACTGGAGGCGGTGCTGAACAAAATCGACGCGCCCTGAAGTTGCAACATGGATGCGATTTAGCGTCAATATCTGGACAATTCACCCTTATTTGCGGCAAACTCGCCGCCATGACGACTAAACGAACCGGCCGCGTCGCGACCAAATCGGCTCCCGGTCTGCATCCGCACGTTCTGGTTATGCATGGCCCCAACCTGAATTTGTTGGGGAGTCGCGAACCCAAGCATTACGGACACGCCACGCTCGACGATATCAACCGGACGCTGGCCAGTCGCGGGGATGCGGTCAGTGCGTTTATTGAGACCTTTCAGCACAATCACGAAGGTGCGCTGGTCGATCGGATCCACCAGGCCAGCCGCGATCATGTGGATTTCATCGTGATCAATCACACCAGCGTGGCGATCCGCGATGCGCTGGCGGCGGTAGCCATTCCTTTCGTCGAAGTTCACCTTTCCAATATCTACGCACGCGAACCCTTCCGTCACCACTCGTATTTGTCCGACCTGGCGGTCGGGGTGGTCTCGGGTTTGGGCGCGTACGGTTATGAACTGGCGCTGGAATATGCGCTGCATCACCTCCAAAACAGGACGCCTCATGGATCTCAGAAAACTGAAAAAGCTCATTGACCTGGTGGAAGCTTCCGGCATAGCCGAGCTTGAAATCACCGAAGGCGAAGAAAAAGTCCGCATCGCCAAAAGCATCGCGGGTGCGCCCATGATGATGCATGCGCCGCAGCAGATGATGCATGCGCCCGCTCCTGCCGCACCCGTTGTGGCGCCCGCGGCCCCGGCCGAAGACGCCATACCGGAAGGTCACGTAGTGCGCTCGCCGATGGTCGGAACGTTCTATCGGGCGCCTGCGCCGGGCGCCAAGAACTTTGCCGAAGTGGGGCAGAGCGTAAGCGCAGGCGATACGCTGTGCCTCATCGAAGCGATGAAGCTTCTCAATGAAATCGAGACCGATGTGGCGGGTGTCATCAAGGCCATCCTGGTCGAAAACGGTCAGCCGGTTGAATACGGCGAGCCTTTGTTTGTGATTGCCTGAGGAA
>NCCT01000134.1:3683-4447 GCA_002279795.1 Hydrogenophilales bacterium 12-61-10 | reverse complement strand
CAGTTGCGCACGCAAACCGGCATCCGGTCGGTCGGTCTCACCGGCGGCGTGTTCCAGAACCGCGTGCTGGCAGAAACCGCGATCGGTCTGCTTGAGCGCGCAGGCTTCAGTACTCATCTGCCCCAACGTGTCCCCGTCAACGATGCCGGGTTAAGCTTCGGCCAGGTCATCGAATTCCTCCATCAATAAAGACACGCCATGGACGACACCCGCATCCTTCTCGCACACGGCAACGGCGGCCGCCTGATGCGCGAACTCATCACCGACGTCTTTGCCCGCCATCTCGGCAACCCGCTGCTCGACACCGACGCCGATGCCGTCACGCTGCCGCACGTGGACGGTGAACTCATGGTCACCACCGATGGCTTCACCGTCGAGCCGCTTGAATTTCCCGGCGGCGACATCGGCTCGCTCGCCGTGCATGGCGTGGTCAACGACCTGGCGGTGGCCGGGGCCGACCCGCTTTATTTCACCGTGTCCGCACTCATCGAGGAAGGACTGGAAATCGGCGCGCTCGATCGCTATATCTCCAGCTTTGCGCGGGCTGCGCGACAGAACCATGTCGTCGTCGTGGCCGGCGACACCAAGGTGGTGCGCCGGGGCGAAGGCAGCGGCCTGTATCTCTCCGTTGCCGGCATCGGTGTGCGGCGCGCGTCCACCCGGCTGGCGATGGATCGCATCGCACCGGACGACGTGGTGCTGGTGTCCGGCCCAGTCGGCGATCACGGCATCGCGGTGATGCTGGCACGCGAGCAGTTCGGCCT
>NCCT01000134.1:0-3649 GCA_002279795.1 Hydrogenophilales bacterium 12-61-10 | reverse complement strand
TCATGCGCGACCCGACGCGTGGCGGACTCGCCACGGTGGCCCACGAAATCGCGCGCGCCAGCGGCCACAGCATCGTGCTCGACCAGAATGCGGTACCGCTGCGTCCGGAAGTCGTGTCGGTCTGCGACATGCTGGGCTACGACCCGTATTTCCTGGCCTGCGAAGGCCGGGTCGTCGCCGTCGTCGACCCCTTCGCGGCCGACGACGTACTCGCCCGCTGGCACGCCCTGCCGGAAGGGCGGGACGCCTGCATCATCGGTCGCGTCGAAACAGGCGGCGGACGGGTGATCCTGGAAACCGGTCTTGGCGGCCGACGCGTGCTGGACGAGCTGGAAGACGATCCGCTGCCACGGATCTGCTGAACGGCTGCGTGGCGACACGTCACGCCAAAATGCAGTTTCAATGCCTGTGTCGATTGCATTGACGGATAATGCCCGGCTTCGCTCACCCTCTGGAAACCAGGCCGCATGCAAAAAGAAGTCCAAGAAGCCCCTCAGTACGCCGTCGTGGCGTCGGTTCAGCTCCCAGGGGTGAGCGACATGGAGTTTGAAGCCTCGCTGGCCGAACTGCGCGAGCTGGCCAAGACACTGGGATTCACGGTTACCCGCACGTTCACGCAAAAACGGTCCGGCTTCGACTCGACGGCCTATCTGGGCGCGGGCAAGCGGCGGGAGATCCACCATTTTGTTCAGGGTAAACCGGACGACGAAACCGGGCCCGGCGTTCGTTCGCTGAACCCCTTGTATCGCCTCGACACGGTTGTCGAGGGAATGGACGACACGGCGCCGGTCTCACCCGACCCGATCGACGTCATCTTCGTCGACCACGAGATCTCCCCGTCGCAGGCGCGCCACCTCGAAAACGAAGTCGGCTGCCAAGTGATGGATCGCACCATGGTCATTCTCGAGATCTTTCACCGCAACGCACGTTCCCCCGCTGCGCGCGCGCAGGTGGAAATCGCGCGTCTGGGCTACCTGGCGCCGCGCCTGCGCGAGGCGGCGAAGCTGGCGGGCCCGCAGGGGCGGCAGCGCAGCGGCGTCGGCGGGCGCGGTGCCGGCGAGTCGCACACCGAACTGGACAAACGCAAGATCCGCGACCGCATTGCCGAACTGCAGAAGGAGATCACCGCGATGGATGCGGATCGCAAGACGCAGCGCGCGCGGCGGCAGGCGCATCAGGGACTCGCCAGCGTGGCGCTGGTGGGCTACACCAACGCCGGCAAGTCCACCCTGATGCGCGCGCTCACGGGCAGCGAGGTGCTGGTCGCCAACAAGCTGTTCGCCACGCTCGACACCACCGTGCGCACGCTCTATCCCGAGAGCATCCCGCGCGTGCTGGTCAGCGATACGGTCGGCTTCATCAAGAACCTGCCGCACGGGCTGGTGGCGTCGTTCAAGTCCACGCTCGAAGAGGCGCTCGATGCCTCGCTGCTGCTGCACGTCATCGACGCCAGCGATCCGGGTTTCGTGCGGCAGATCGAGACCACCGAACACGTGCTGGCCGAGATCGAGGCGCAGGACGTGCCGCGCCTGCGCATCTTCAACAAGATCGACCACGTCGGCGACGCAGCGGCGCAGGCCGAACGCGAAGCTGCGCTGTTCGCCGAATACCCCGGCTGCATCGTGATGAGCGCGCGCCGTCCCGACGACGTCGCCAGGCTGCATCAGGCGATCCTTGCGTTTTTCCAGCGCGACCTGGTCGAGGCCGAGCTGTTTTTGCCGTGGTCGGCGCAGCAACTGCGCGGAGAGATCTTCGCGCGCTGCGAAGTGCTGGAGGAGCGAGCCGATGATGAGGGCGCTTTTTTCCGTGTCCGTGCCGAGCCCGATACGCTGGCGAGTCTGCAGGAGCAGTTGGCCCTGGCGCTGGACTGAGCGCACGCCATGTCGGTGCCTGCCGCCTACCTGGGCGTCATCCTCATCTGGTCGACCACGCCGCTTGGTATTCAATGGAGCGCGCAGGGCGCGAGCTTCAGCTTCGCGGTGATGGCGCGGATGCTGGTCGGGCTGGCAATTTGCGTCGTGCTGCTGCGCGCGACACGCACCGCCTTTCCGTTCACCGCCGAGGCGCGCCAGCTGTATTGGGTCAGCGGCTTGTCGATTTTCGTGGCGATGCTGCTCACCTACTGGGGCGCGCTGCACATCCCATCGGGGCTGATTTCGGTGATTTTCGGGCTGTCGCCGCTGCTGACTGGCGTGTTTGCCGCGCTGTGGCTGAGTGAGCGCACGCTTACGCCGCTGCGCCTGATTGGACTTGCGCTGGCGCTGGGCGGGCTGTGGTTCATCTTCGGCCAGCCATGGCCGGGCGACAGCCGCGCCACGGCGGGCACCGCTGCGGTGCTGGCGGGAATGACGGCGCAGGCACTGGGGCTGGTGTGGATCAAGCGGCTCAACGTGCGCGCTTCGCCGCTGGCGATCACCACCGGTTCGCTCGGGGTGGCGACGCCGCTGTTCGTGCTGGCCTGGGTCGTCGCCGACGCGGCGCAGTTGCCCGCCGACATCACGCCGCGCGCGGGAGCCGCCATCGTCTACCTCGGCGTGTTCGGTTCGGTGGCGGGCTTCACGTTGTATTACTACGTGATCCAGCACCTCGACGCCGGACGGGTGGCGCTGATTACGCTGATCACGCCGGTGTCTGCGTTGCTGCTGGGACAGGCGCTCAATGCTGAATTCATTCCGCGGAGCGGCTGGATCGGCATTGCACTGATCGGCGCGGGGCTGCTGCTGTACGAATGGCAGGCGCTGACCGGCAGCAGGCCGGCGACCCGGACCGATCAGGAACGGCTGCCCACTTCCTTCGATTAAGCCATGCGCGCTCTGCTCCACAACCTGCTTGCCGGCTTGCGACTGGCGACTTTTTTCCCGCTGCATTCGACTGACTTCCGGGTGTCGATCCGCCAGCTGGCGGCGCTGCTGCTGGTCGAGTTTGCGCTCGGGCTTGGCATCAGCCTTGCCATGCTCGATGGCGCCGGTCGATTCAATCCCGATGCAGTCGTGCAGGCGCTGGCCGCGGTCACCCTGACGCTGGCGGTGGCCGCACTGCTGGCCGCCTGGCTGCGCACCCCCGCGCTGCTGCTGGGCTATGCCGTCGCCACGACGGCGATGGCGCCGATGCTGCTGGCTTACACCTATGGCGGTTACGCGCTATGGGAGCGGCTCGATCCCGACCTGGACGACTGGGTGTGGACGCTGCTGTGGCTGGCGCTGGTGACCGCGCTGCAGATGCGCGCAGTCAGGCTGTGGGTGCCGCTCGGTTTCCTGCGCCGGGCCACGGTCGAACTCTTGCTGGTCGGCGTGCTGATCTTTCAGCTGTGGTTGCCGCAACAGGACGCCTGGATTGCCGACGCGCCGGAAGCCGACGCCAGCGTGCTCGACACCGGCGGCCACGAGGCACTGCTGTATCAGCAGCGGGGTGTGCTCGACGGCACGCTCAATGCTCTGCAGGCGCAACGGCCCGATGTGTCCGATCTGTATTTCGTCGGCTTTGCGGGCTACGGCTGGCAGGACGTGTTCATGAAGGAAATGAACACCGTGCGCGCGCTGTTCGACAGCCGTTTCGACACGCGCGGCCGCTCGCTGGCGCTGCTCAACAGCACGCAAACCCAGTCCGGCGTACCGATCGCCACCACCACTGCGCTGCAGGCTGCCCTGGC
>NCCT01000041.1 GCA_002279795.1 Hydrogenophilales bacterium 12-61-10 | reverse complement strand
ATAAAATATTAGTATAACCACAAGCGCTACTTCGACGAACTCTCTCTATCCGCACAGACGGCCTATGCCCAGTTGCTGGATTCGGCGATGTCGGCCGATCATTTTCGCTCGGTGGCCGACCTGCCAGGCTCGTTCGCCATCAAAACCGTCAAGGGGAGCCGTTACTGGTATTACCAGTACACCGAGCCATCCGGCAAGTTGATGCAGGTATTTGTTGGGCCGGACAACGAGGTTGTGCGGCGATTGATGGAGCGTCGTAACCAGCCGGCAGCCAGTGCATCATTGATTCCGCTGGCCAGAGCTGCAGTAGCGCTTGGGTGTGCCACGGTATTGCCCCGCCACCTGAAGGTGATCGGCAGGCTGGCAGATTACGGATTCTTCCGCGCAGGCGGAGTGCTTATTGGAACCCATGCGTTTCTTGCGTACGGGAACATGCTGGGGCTGCGCTGGGGAGATTCCTCGCGCACCCAGGACATCGATTTCGCGCACGCGGGGAAGAGTGTATCGCTCGCGCTACCGGCCACCATTGAGATGAAGGCACATAACGCCATCGAGTCACTGGAAATGGGGTTTTTGCCAGTCACAGGAATATCGGGGAAGTCTGGGGCCACTAATCTCAATCCGAAGGATCCTGAATTCAGGCTGGATTTTTTGACGGTGGCGCACCGGGGCGGCGAGAAGCCCTATACCCATCCTCAGCTCAATATACCTCTCCAGCCGCTCAAGTTCATGGAGTTTTCCCTGCAAAACATCCAGCAGGCAGCGCTGATCAGCACGGGCGGAGTCGTCTTGGTCAATGTGCCCCATCCGGCTCGGTACGCCCTGCACAAGCTAATCGTTTACGGGGAACGAGAGGGCACATTCGCCTCGAAAAGCAAAAAGGACTTGCACCAGGTGGCCTCGTTGCTTGCGTATTTTCGCGAGCAACGACCATTGGAGATTGATGAAGCATGGAGCGACCTGGCGTCGCGCGGAAAAGGCTGGGTGCGTCGTGTACGGCAAGGGATGGAAGCGTTGGATAGGTTCTATCCGGGCATTAAAGCGGGTTGCTGGCTCGTCGCGCCGGAAGAGTAGCGCTCCCCGAGGCGACGGGTTTGAATTGGAATCGGTTGTTGTTTTACAGCGCTTAAATCGTGGGCTGTCCCATATCGTTAAAACCCGCCACGCATTCCAACCCAAACCCGCCACGGTGAAAATTCTTGTATGAATGATGGCATAAGTCTAAAGTGACTGCATCAGAATCATGTAAGGGGAATGAAAGCCATGACTGCCATCACCGTTCGCAACGTACCCGACGAGGTACACCGCGCCTTGCGCGTGCGGGCCGCCACGCACGGCCGCAGCACCGAAGCTGAAATCCGTAACATCCTGGAAACCGCCGTGAAGCCCGAGGGACGTATCAAGCTGGGTTCCCTGCTGGCCGACATTGGCCGAGAGTTGGGGGGCATTGATTTGAAAATTGAGCGCGACAAGACGCCAGCGGAACCATTGGGGTTTGAATGATCCTGCTTGATACGAACGTTATTTCGGAACCCATGCGCACGGCTGAAGGCCACGTGGTGGCGTGGATCGACGCGCAGTCTGTTGAAACGCTTTACCTGGCCGCGATCACTGTCGCCGAGCTGCGCTTCGGTGTAGCAACGATGCCGGCAGGAAAGCGTCGGGATACGTTGCATGATCGTCTTGAAAAGCAGGTGTTGCCGCTGTTCACCGGGCGCGTGCTGCCGTTTGATCTGGCGGCCTCACAAGCCTATGCCGAACTGATGGCGCGGGCGCGTGCTGCCGGCTTGGCGATTGGTACAACCGATGGATATATCGCAGCCATTGCGAGCGCTAACAGATTTGCCATAGCCACCCGCGACACCAGCCCGTTTAAGGCTGCTGGCGTGCCCGTGATCAATCCCTGGGGAGAGGCGCAGTGAGCAAGCTTTTCAGTACCCGGTAACAGTCGATCCCGAGCTGCAACGGGCGTTTCTGGCGTACGGGAACATGCTGGGGCTGAGTAGCAAGATCCAATTCAAATAGTTGTGATTGCTCTCCTTGTCGCTTGCACCCTTTTCCTTGGCTTGTATTAGGGCAACCGTTGCACTACACTTCGAGCAATGCCGATCCTGCAACGCTTCCCGGCGTCACGCGTGCTGATATATGCCGGTGACCACCTGCTACCCCACGTCCATGTCAAATTGCGAGATGGGCGCGAGAGCACCGTGGACATCGTCACCCTGAAAATCCAGGGTCGAATCGTGGCGCGCGAGATCAGGGAAGAACTGCTCTGGATCGAATCGAACCGGGCATTCCTGCTCGACGAATGGCGGAGGTACAACCCATGACCGAATATTTTTTCCCGAAGCTGCAAGCCGTTGAAGCCTTGGCGCCTTACCGCCTGCGCACGATCTGGAGCACCGGCGAAGTGCTGGAGGTTGACATTGATGGCGTGCTGCGCAAGATTCCGGGGCTTGCCCCCATACTCGACCCCAAAGTGTTCGCACGCGTTCACATCGGCGAGTGGGGGCACAGCATCGAGTGGCTTGACGAAGAGTTCGGTGCCGACAATGTCTACGCATGGGCCAAGGAGCAGGCCGGCATGGTCAGCCACGAGATGTTTGGCGAATGGATGCACCGCAACGATCTGTCGCTTACCACTGCCGCCGAAGCTTTGGGCATCAGCCGACGCATGGTCAGTTACTACCGCACAGCGCACAAAGCCATCCCGCGCGCCATCTGGCTGGCTTGCCTGGGCTGGGAGGCCACGCGACCGAAGGCAAAAACTCTCCCGCGTGCCTTGCCTACGGCCCGCGAGTACGCTGCTGCGCACGCCTGAGTGCAGAAGAAGGGCTCATTGCGCACCTCCCCAGCCCCGCTGGGCGTGGCTACAGAACTTGCACTCAAAGTGTGTAAACCCGGGTCGGCTAGATGGCTCTCAAACCACGGTTTACAGCGAGTAAAAACGTGGTCTGTCCCATGTTTATGTTATCGCTTCCAGCTGCTCACCTAAACGCGGATTCGCCAGCAGTGTGCCCGGTGCGGCAGCGAGCGCCTGCACCGTGCGTGCAGCGGCCAGCTTGTTTACGGGGGCCAAAAAGTCGTATAGCCGCGCCAGATCGGACAGCACCTTGCCCGTCCACTTCAGTTCCATCAACGTGGCAAAGGCAGCGGTTGATCGGTGTCGAGGCTATCGGCCCAGGCTTGCACGGCCTGGTGGTCGATGAGACGCCCGGCGTCCACGTCGGCCAAGGCCTCGCGGGTTAAGCGGTTGCGCTCCTCTTCCTGGTCGATCCAGGCTGACAACGCCTGCTTGACGATCCAGCCACGAGAGCGTTCGAAACGGATGGCCATCTGATCGACTTTTTCGGCCAGTGGCAACGGTATGTGCACGGTAAGCACTTTGGTATCGATGTGCGCCATGGCTTTTCATCTCTTGGTCTATCTCGTGCCAATCATAGTGATTGGAAATGATTAGATCAAAAAACGGCCATCGCTATAACAACACCGGCCTCTTTGGCTGCACGCTTTAACTCCACATCCAGCGTGGCCAGCTGAATGCCCTCACGCAGTGCTAATTCCAGGTAGGTGGCGTCATAGCCGGTGAGCCTGTGTTGCCTGGCTATGGCGGCAATGGCTAGGCGAGTCGCTATGGGCGAGGCATCGTCAGTGGTAATAGGCAAGCGCGCTGACCTTTGCAAAAAAGCGGTTGCGTCAGCTTCACTGATTGCGCCATGCTTTTCGGCATTGCGCAGCACGCTGACGATTTCAATATGCCAGAGCGGCGGTACAACCGCATGCGCTTGTGCAAGGCTGGTCAGGACGCCGTCTGCATATTCTCTATCCTGTGATGAGCCGTCTAGCAGCGCCCAGCGCATGGCAACTGACGCATCGAGCACAAAACTCACTTCCGGCCTTCTTCTTTCCATGCCAGCAATTGCGCGCCACTGACTGCGGGTTGACGGCTGCGTGCAGCCAGAATCTCGCTGATCAGAGCGCCCGTGCTTGGTTTGCCAGCGCTTTGTGTCGGCACCAGATCAGCCACCGGACGACCGCGATTAGTGATCGTCACGGTTTGCCCTTGCTCAACCAGATGAACCAGGTTGGCAAGCCTGGTTTTGGCTTCGTAAATCCCAACGTCCATGAAATACTCCTTTTAGCATATATGACCAGATTAACATGGTCAGGTTGTTGGTCAAGCCCAACTGTGCTGTTCGGGTTGTGGGATGGAGCGACCAGATGTCGCGCGGATAAGGTTGGGTGCGCTGTGCACGCCAAGGGGTGGCCGTGTTGGACAGGTTCTATCCGGACATTAAAAGCGCCTTGCCCGTCCACTTCAGTTCCATCAACGTGGCAAAGGCAGCGGTTGATCGGTGTCGAGGCTATCGGCCCAGGCTTGCACGGTTTGGTGGTCGAAGACGCGCCCGGCCTCCACGTAGGCCAAGGCCTCGTGGGTCAAGCGGTTTCGCTCCTCTTCCTGGTCGATCCAGGCTGACAACGCCTGTTTGACGATCCAGCCACGTGAGCGTTCGAGCCGGGCGGCCATCTGATCGACTTTTTCGGCCAGTGGCAACGGTATGTGCGCGGTAAACACTTTGGTATCGATATGCGCCATGGCTTTTCATCTCACGATCTATTTCGGGTCAATCATAGTGATTGAAAATGATTAGACCAAGACGGCCAAAATGACACGCAATGAAATTGCCCGGTTCTTGCTCCGCCGCAGAATCGACGCTGTCATGAAGCCTGCCGTGGAATGCCCGTATCCGGAAAATTTATTGTCTTGCCGCTTGGGGGCTAGCAACAGGAGTTGAGCGTCCGATTCGTCCTGTCGGAGCATGCTGGCCTATTCGCAGAAACGCGGAAACCAAATGAAGCTGCAGCGCCCTGATTCCTCGCATACCCGCAGCGTGCAAACACAGTTCTCATCCCGAAGCACAGACACCCAGATCCAAGGATTTATTATCGATAAATAAATTTTATTTATCATACGCCGTTTGTCGATAAATTTTACACGTGAGCGGGTGGGGTGGTTAGATAGTAGTAACGTACTGATTGAAAATGTGAAATTGTGTTTATCGCGCCGGCGGTCCATTGCAGTAATGCCAGGATGGATCGGTTTTCTGCCCATGCAGGCCGAATTTTGTCGGAAAATTTTACACATTCAGAGGCGGTTCTTTCTGATCGTGGCGGCATACGGACGTCCAGAAAAGTTTTATCTTGTTGATTTGTAATGCATATAAGTAAATGTTTAATTAGATTGGCATTGCCATTGCTTTATGTGAAACAACAGGGGACAGACCACGTTTAATGTTAAGCTGCGACAGGATGTTAGTCTGGAGTAAACACATGCCCCGCCGTGCCCGTCTGAGTTTGCCGAATACCCCGCTGCACATTATTCAACGAGGCAATAACCGGCAAGCCTGCTTTTTTGCGGATGAGGATTATCGCTTCTACCTGGAGTGGCTGGCTGAGCATGCCGATAAAACGGGCTGCCGTGTGCATGCCTATGTTTTGATGACCAATCATGTGCATCTTCTGATATCGGCTGATCGGAGCGAGGCACCCGGGGCGCTGATGAAAGCCTTGGGTCAGCGCTATGTGCAATATGTGAATCGCAGCTATCAGCGCAGCGGGACGCTGTGGGAAGGGCGTTTCCGTTCATGTCTGACACAGGACGAAACCTATCTGCTGGCCTGCCAGCGCTACATCGAGCTGAATCCGGTGCGGGCCGGCATGGTTTTGCATCCGGCGGAATATCGATGGTCTAGCTACCGGGCCAATGCGCAGGGTGAGGCGGATGCGCTGGTGAAGCCCCATCCTTTATATACGGCATTGGGTTTGGATGCCGCAAGCCAGCAAGGGGCGTACCGGGAACTGTTTCGCTATGAGCTGGAGCCGGGGTTGGTAGATGAAATCCGGCGCGCGACGAATGGCAATTTCGCGCTGGGTAATGAACGCTTCGCGGCGCAGGTATCCGAGGCGTTGGGTAGACGGGGGGTGCCCGGAAGGCCGGGGCGGCCGCGTAGGAAGCTGGAACGGATGCCGATGAACTGTTATTTGGGTGAATAAAACGTGCTTTACCCGCACGCTCTGATTTGTCGGGTATTCCCATTTGGGTATAATTAATACAATGGAAGAAAAACAAAAGCTGCTTCTCTGGGTTGCATCTTCAAAGAAGGATTTGACGGCGTTACCCGAGGGTGTGCAGGATGTTTTTGGATACGCGCTGCACTTGGCCCAGGTAGGCAAGAAACATGATCAGGCGAAGCCACTCAAAGGTTTTGGCGGCGCAGGTGTTCTGGAAGTCGTTGAGGATTTCAAGAGCGATACATACCGAGCAGTCTACACGGTCAAGTTCGGTAGCACCGTCTATGTTCTGCACTGCTTTCAGAAGAAATCGACGCATGGCGTTGAAACACCCAAACCTGATATGGACCTGATTCGGGAAAGATTGAAAGCGGCGGAAGCGCACGCGAAAGGAGCAAAGAAATGATCGAGATCGAGAAGAGCAGCGGCAATGTGTATGCCGACCTGGAAATTCCAGACGCTGGTGAGATGCAAGTTAAAGCTCGGCTGGCCGCCAAGATAGGAGAGATCATCAAGCATCGGCACCTTACCCAACAGCAAGCAGCAGAAATTCTCGGTATGACCCAGCCAAAGCTGTCTGGCATGTTGCGTGGACAATTCAGAGGAATCAGCGAGGCCAAAATGCTGGAATGCCTCAACCATCTCGGTCGAGACGTTCAGATAGTCGTCCGTAAGGCTTCGCGCACCCATGCAAGCGGTCGAACAAGTGTTGTCTTCACCTGACGGTATTTTGAAAGTAATACGAAAAGCTGTTTATGGGTGAGCTGTTACAGGGAGGCAGCGCAGTAGGTGTAACTCACCACAATCCATTCCGCCAGCCTTGCATACTTACGCAAGGCACGTTTCGCGTGCGCTGTGCCGACCCTGCTAGGCTTAATGGCAAATGCCCAAATCGCGCCGGCAAGCCTCGGCCTTCAAGGCGAGGATGGTGCAAGATGAGAGCGTCCGGCAGCAAAAGAACAGGGGACAGACCACGTTTAATACTGTTAAGCTTCAATAGAATGTCAGCCTGGAGAAGCCATATGCCCCGCCGTGCCCGTCTGAGTTTGCCGAATATCCCGCTGCACATCATTCAACGAGGTAACAACCGGCAAGCCTGCTTCTTTGCGGATGAGGATTATCGTTTTTATCTAGACTGGCTGGCTGAGCATGCCGATAAAACGGGCTGCCGTGTGCATGCCTATGTGCTGATGACCAATCATGTGCATCTTCTGATATCGGCTGATCGGGGTGAGGCACCAGGGGCGCTGATGAAAGCCTTGGGTCAACGCTATGTGCAGTATGTGAATCGCAGCTATCAGCGCAGCGGGACGCTGTGGGAGGGGCGATTTCGTTCGTGCCTGACTCAGGATGAATCCTATCTGTTGGCCTGCCAGCGTTACATCGAACTGAATTCGGTGCGGGCCGGCATGGTTTTGCATCCGGCGGAATATCGATGGTCTAGCTACCGGGCCAATGCGCAGGGCGAGGCCGATCCGCTGGTGAAACCCCATCCTTTATATGAGGCATTGGGTTTGGATGCCGCAAGCCAGCAAGCGGCATACCGGGAACTGTTTCGCTATGAGCTGGATCCGGGGTTGGTGGATGAAATCCGGCGCGCGACGAATGGCAATTTTGCGCTGGGTAATGAGCGCTTTGCGGCGCAGGTATCCGAGGCGTTGGGAAGGCGGGTGGTGCCCGGAAAGCCGGGACGACCGCGTAAGGCGCTGGAGCTGTGACCGGGATAGTAGTCGCAGAAATATAAAATGAACATTAACCGTGGTCTGTCCCCTGTTAGTCCCTTATTAACCGTGGTCTGTCCCCTGTTAGTCCCTTAAACGTGGTCTGTCCCCTGTTCAGTCTCTGTTCAGTCCTGTCCCCTGTTCAGTCCGTCCCCTGTTCAGTCCCAGGCGGTAACTGAATGGAAGAGGCTTGGGTTGTGGGTTAAACAAAGGGATTGTTGAACCTTACGCCTGTTTTGCGAAAGTCATCGACGTTGCGGGTGACGACAGTCAAGTCGTAGATCAACGCGATCGCGGCAATCTGTTTGTCTATGGGATGTTCGGGGTGGGGTGACATCAAACGTCCCCACACTTCTGCGCAGGCCAGGTCGAAGTCCAATATCCGGTCAGCGTAATCGGTCACCAGCAAGCCAAGCCACTTCTCAAGCATTTTGGCCTGGGGGTGATCCTGGCGTTGCCGGATGTTTTCCAGTCCGCGTCGAATTTCACCGATGGTATGCACGGCGATATAAATGTCTACTGGGTCGGTTGTTTGGAAGAATGCCTGAACCCCGGGGTTTGCCTGTTTACCCTTGCGCGCTTCACTAATGACATTGGTGTCTACCAGGTACATATGGACTTCTAGCCGTTGCGAAAATTGAAGTCAGCGTCTTCACCGACATTCGGCATGCTGGCTAGAATTTCTGCCACGGAACGACGTTTTGGCCGCTGCAAAGCGGTTTTTAATATTTCACGATGCTCGGCCTCTGCGCTTCTGCCGTGCAATGCGGCGAGTTGCTTTAACGCCAGCGCAACATCCTCATCGACATTGCGAACTACAAGACTGGTTGCCATTTTTAGCTCCTTGGGCGTAACTATTATCAGAAGTCTAGCGACAGAGTGATTGCATTGCAATCACTCATTGAAAGGCTTGCTCAATGGGTTTTCAGGGAGCGCTGACCTGCCAATAGCGGCGGCGAGAGGGGTGATATTCCGATGTTGCTATGCCAGCCTCGCTGAACGTGAGCTTGATGAGGCCGCTGCTGTCGCTGCGCAGGATGCGGGCGTTTTGCTCGCGGAATCGTGAGACGACCTGGGGATGCGGGTGGCCGAACCGGTTGCGGTAGCCCAGGGTGAATACGCTGATCTGCGGCTGCACCTGTTCGACGAACTCGGCCAGCGACGAGGTGCGGCTGCCGTGGTGGCCGGCGATCAGGACGGTGGCCGACAGGTTCGCGTCCTTGTTGCGTAAAGCCTGCTCCATGAGTTCGAGTTCAACCCGCCGTTCGCCATCGCCGGTGATCAAAAGGCTTTGTCTGCCGCTGCTGATTTTTAACACGCAGCTGTAATCGTTGTCGCGGCGGTTGGCTTCGGCATACGCCGTGGCGGGGGGATTGAGGATGTCGAAGCGCACGCCGTCCCACTCCCAGTGCTGGCCCCGCTGGCAATGGCGGGGAGCGGGAGTGCCGTTCAACAGTGGGCTGGTGGCGGGCAGGCCATGCAGCAGCCAGCCGGTGGGAAGGTCGCGCAGCACCGATTGCAGGCCGCCGCTGTGGTCGTTGTCGTCGTGCGAGACGATCAGGCCGGACAAGCTGCCGACCCCCGTTGCGCGTAGATAGGGCACGATGATGCGCTCGCCGGCGTCGCTGTCGGCAAAGGCGGGGCCGGTGTCGTACAGCAGGGTGTGGCGGGCAGTGCGGATGAGGATGGCGGTGCCCTGGCCGACGTCGATTACGTCGGCTTCGAAGTGCTTGGGCGCGATGCTTGCGATCGGTGGAAACAACAGCGGCAGCCACAAGAACGCGCCCAGCGCACGCAGTGGAAACCCGCGCGGCAGCAGAAGCCAGGCGGTGCCGATGACTGCGAGCAGAGTCGCCCAGCCTGATGGGGCGGGCTGCACGGCGATGGCCCACGGCAAGCCGCTGGCCCACAGCAGGGCTTGTCCCAGTCCGTCCATCAACCACGCTGCCGCATGCCACACCGGCGGGGCGATCACGCCAATCAACGCCAGCGGTGTCACCAGCCAGCTCACTAGCGGGATGGCAATGGCGTTGGCCAGCGGCGAAATCAGCGACACCTGCTGGAACAGCAACAACAGGGCGGGTGCCAGCGCCAGCGTCAGCGCGGCTTGCACGCTGATCCAGCCGCGCAGTTTGTCCGGCAGCGCCACGCGGCCGAAGCTTACCCACAGGATGACCGCCATGGCGCCAAACGATAGCCAGAACCCGGCTGACAATACCGCCCACGGGTCGATCAGCAAAACGATGAACAAGGCCCAGATCAGTGCCGAAAAGGGCTGCGGCTCGCGCCGTCCCCAGAAGGCCAGCGCCAGCACGGCGAGCATGAACAGGGTGCGCTGCGCGGGCACCTGAAATCCGGCCAGAATGGAATAGGCGGTCGCTGCCAGCACAGCGGCCAGCAGACCAGCCTGGCGCGAGGGCAAGCGCTCGGCCAGGCGCGGCCAGCGTCGCCAGCCGAATGCCACCAGCCAGCCGGCGAGAGCGGCAATCATGGTGATATGGAGTCCGGATATCGAGATCAAATGTTGAATCCCCGTCCGGGTGAAAGCACGCAACTGTTCATGCGGAATGCCGCGCTGGTCGCCGATCACCAGCGCGGTGATGACGCCGGCATAGGGTGCGTCGGTCAGCGTGGCGCCAATCCGCTCGCGGATGCCGGCGCGGGTGGCGGCAATCCAGGCGGCAGGCGTGCCGGCACGCGCGGCAAGGCGTTGCGGGGCGGCTTGTTCGCGCACATAGCCCGAGGCGGCGATGCCGCGCTCCAGCATCCAGGCTTCGAGATCAAAACCGTGCGGGTTGTGGGTGCCGTAGGGGCGTTTCAGCCGCACCGTGAATTGCCAGCGTTCGCCTGCCTGCACGGTCGCGATGTGGTCCTGCGCATCGCGCGGCCAGTAGCGCGCGATCTGGATGCGCTGCAGGTCGGGTGCATCGGGCGTCAGCACCTGTTCGACATCGAGCACAAAGCGTTCGCCGCGCGCATCACTTTGCGGCAGGTCGGTCACCACGCCCAGCAGGCGGATATCCACGCCTTGCCAGTGATCGGGCAGGCGCTCGGCCAGCCGCAGGTCGGCGCGCCATGAAGCCCAGGAAAAGCCGAGTGCCAGGCTCAACAGCGCAACGGCCAGCCGGCGCAGGATTTCAGGTGGGGTCTGGGAATATCGCGGCAGCCACAACACGCTGCCCAGCAACGGCAACAGCCCCAGCCAGCGCGCGGAAGGCAGGCTGGCCTGCTGTTGCAGCAGCCACACGCCAAGACAGAATGCGATGAGATAAAACCGCATCGCGCGGGGGTTATACCCGGAGCAGGCGTTGCGCCAGCAGTGTGCGCCGGGTGCAGCAAACGATGATGAGGTCGACCCGCTGATAGTGCCCCGCTATCGACTGGCGATGGCTTGAGCGTTCAGCCAGAAAATACGATTCACGTATCCAGCGCATCGAGGTCGGCAAATACTGCGTCGGCAGATCGAAATTGCCCGGCTTCGAATTGTCTGGATCCGAGCGCCAACAGCTTGAGCAGCGCAAGTGTTTCCTGGCTGGCGGGGTGTGCTTTGAAATCCATCACTTTCTGCTGGATTTCTTTGGCACGAATGGGCTGGGTTCGCGGGCAACGTTTCATATTGAATCCCTTGGCCGGCAATGAGCTGAATGGAGGCGTAATTTCAGTTACTTGCTAGGACTGCAATATTCCATCAACCAGCCGCAGTTGCCGATCCATCCGCGCTGCCAGGTTGCTGTCGTGGGTGACGACGATGAGGCTGGTGGCCTGCTTGCGGTTGAGGTCGCGCATCAGGTCGAACACGGCGTCGGCGGTGTGGCGGTCGAGGTTGCCGGTGGGTTCGTCGGCCAGGATGCAGGCGGGCTGGGTGACCAGTGCGCGCGCGATGGCGACGCGTTGCCGCTCGCCGCCGGACAGTTCGCCGGGGCGGTGGGTGAGGCGATGGCCCAGGCCGACTTCGGTCAAGACTTCGGTCGCGCGCGCCATCGCCTGCGTGCGATCCATACGGCGGATGGTGAGCGGCATCGCGGCGTTTTCCAGCGCGGTGAATTCCGGCAGCAGGTGGTGAAACTGGTAGACGAACCCGAGCGCGGTGTTGCGCAGTTCGCAGCGCGCCGCTTCGGAAATGGCAAAAGGGTTGCGTCCCAGCAGTTCAACCGCGCCTGCCGTGGGCGCATCGAGCCCGCCCAGCAGATGCAGCAAGGTGCTTTTGCCGGAGCCCGAGGCGCCGACGATGGCCAGCGATTCGCCCGCGCGGACTTCGAGGTCGACGCCGAGCAAAACCTGCACGTCGTTTTTGCCCTGACGAAAGGTTTTGCTCAGGCCGCTGCAACGCAGCACGGTTTTATTCATAACGCAGCGCCTCGGCCGGGTTGATGCGCGACGCGGCCCAGCTGGGATACAGGGTCGCGAGCAGGCTGATCAGCAGTGAAATGCCGGCGATGATGCCGACATCTGCCCACACCAGTTTGGACGGCAACTGGCTGATGTAATAGACGTCGGCCGGGAACAGGTCCATGCCGAACAGGCGTTCGATCATCGGCACCACGGTTTCGACATTGAGTGCCAGCAATACGCCGCTGACCACGCCGAGCAGGGTGCCGAACACGCCGATGAACGCGCCCTGCACGATGAAGATGCGCATGATCGATCCGGGCCGGGCGCCCAGCGTGCGCAGGATGGCAATGTCGGATTGCTTGTCGGTCACCGCCATCACCAGGGTGGAGACGATATTGAACGCGGCGACGGCGACGATCAGCAGCAGGATCAAAAACATCATGCGTTTTTCGATGGCGACCGCGCGGAAGAAATTGGCGTGGCTTTGCGTCCAGTCGGTGAGGTAATAGTTGCCGTTGAGGCTTTTTGCCAGTTCGCGGGTGACGAAGGGGGCGCGAAACAGGTCTTCGAGCTTGAGTCGCACGCCCGACACGTCATCGCCCAGCCGCAGCAGCTTTTGCGCGTCCTGCAGATGCACCAGCGCGAGGCCGGAATCGTATTCGAACATGCCGGCTTCGAAGATGCCGGTGACGGTGAACTGCTTCACGCGCGGCATCACGCCGGCTGGGGTAATGTTGCCCTGCGGCGTCAGCAGCACCACCTTGTCGCCGGGAAAGACGTTGAGCACGCGCGCCAGCTCGCCGCCGAGGATGATGCCAAATTCGCCGGGTTTGAGATCGGTGAGCTTGCCCTGCTTCATGTGCCGGGCGAGATCGGCCACCTGGCTTTCCATGTCCGGCAGCACACCGCGAATGATCGCGCCGCGTACATTGCCGCCGTTGGCCAGCATGCCCTGCGCGTTGACATAGGGCGCGCCGGACAGCACGTCCTTGTTTTGTTTGGCCTGCAGCAAGACGCCGCGCCAGTCGGACAGCTGGTCCGCCGGGCCGCTGATTTCCAGGTGCGCGGCGACGCCGAGGATGCGCGCGCGCAGTTCCTCCTGAAAACCGTTCATGACGGAGAGCACCACGATCAGCGCCATCACGCCCAGCGCAATGCCGGCCATCGAAACGATGGAAATGAAGGAAATGAAATGGTTGCTGCGCTTGGCGTGGGTGTAACGCAGGCCGATTTGAAGTTCGAAGGGAAGCAAAACAGGACTCGCTGAAGGTTTGCGTCGAGTATGCCACAGCGGCTTGATTTCACTGGCAGGGCACCTCGCCCTACCCGTGAATCGGCTTACACTCGGCGCATGCTTTTTCTGATCCCGCACTTATTTCCGTCGCCGCGCTTGCTCGAAGCGGCGACGCCGGGTCTGATGCTGCCCGCATTGCAAACGCTGCTGGCGCGCGGCACCCGGACATCCCGCCCGGACGAAGGCACCGAAGCCGAGCTGTGTGCTGCTTGCGGAATCGCACGCCAGCAGGACTGGCCGCTGGCGCCGATCGCCCTTGCCGCCGATGGCGTAGCGGGCGAGGGCTACTGGCTGCGCGCCGACCCGGTGCATTTACGGGTGATGCGCGACCGCATCGTGCTGGCGGACAGCAGCAGCTTTGTCCTGTCGCAGCAGGAAGCCGATGCCCTGGCCGCCAGCATTGGCCAGCATTTTGGCGACGACTTGCGCGTGCTGCCCTTGCACCCTACCCACTGGTATCTGCACGTGGCGCTGGCGCCGGATTTGCGCACCACGCCGCTGTCGGTGGCGAGCGGGCGCGACATTCAGCCCTTGCAGCCGCAGGGCGAGGACGCCCGGCGTTTGCGCGGCGTGCTGAACGAGTTGCAGATGCTGCTGTTCGAGCATCCGGTCAATCTGGCGCGCGAGGCGCGCGGCGAGTTGCCGGTGAATTCGGTGTGGTTGTGGGGCGGCGGCACCGTACCCGCTGTTCCGGCACAGAAAACGACACTATTTGCGCAGGATGCGACGGCGCGCGCACTAGGTGAGTTCTGCGGGTCAGCCGTGCATCCGTTGCCGTCGCAATTGGAGCCGTCGATGCTGAAAACAGCTGGGGTTGTCGTGCTGGATGCGCTGACGCCCGCGGGTCAGTGTGGCGATGCCTACGGCTGGCGCGAGTCGATGCGGGAACTGGAGCAGAACTGGTTTGGGCCCTTGCTCGCGGCGCTGCGCACGCTGGATTCGACGGGCGTGTGCCTGCTCGACCCAACCAGCGGCAAGGCCTTGCAGCTGCATGCGCGGGACGCCTGGAAAATCTGGCGCCGTCGGCGCCCGCTCATCACGATGCTGGCCTGAGCCTCCCGATTCAGACCGGAGTGCCCCACAAATCGTGTTCGTCGGCTTCGTCGATGCGCACCTTGAGGCGCGTACCCGGTTTCAGGTCGAACACCCCTTCGAGATACACCACGCCGTCGATTTCTGGCGCATCGGCATGGCTGCGCGCGAGGGTGCCGACTTCGTCTTCCTCGTCGACGATGACTTCGATTTCGCGGCCGATCTTGGCGTCGAGCCGGGCGGCCGAGATTTCCGCCTGCACTTCCATGAAGCGTTCCAGGCGCTCGTCCTTCAAGTCTTCGGGCACGGCGTTGGGCAGTTCGTTGGCCGCTGCGCCTTCGACCGGCGAATACTTGAAGCAGCCGACGCGATCGAGTTGCGCTTCCTTGAGAAAGGCCAGCAGTTCTTCAAACTCGGCATCGGTCTCGCCGGGAAAGCCGACGATGAAGGTCGAACGCAAGGTGAGATCGGGCACGGCGGCGCGCCAGGACTGGATGCGATCAAGGGTTTTTTCGACGGCGCCGGGGCGCTTCATCAGTTTCAAAATGCGTGGGCTGGCGTGCTGAAACGGGATGTCGAGGTAAGGCAGGATGATGCCGTCGGCCATCAGCGGAATCACGTCGTCCACGCTGGGATAGGGATAGACGTAATGCAGGCGCACCCAGGCACCGAGGCTGCCGAGCGCGCCGGCGAGTTCGGTCATGCGGGTTTTGAGCGGGCGGCCGTTCCAGAAGCCGGGGCGGTATTTGACGTCCACCCCGTAGGCGCTGGTGTCCTGCGACACAACCAGCAACTCCTTGACCCCGGCACCCACCAGCGCCTCGGCCTCGCGCATCACATCGCCGACCGGGCGACTCACCAGATCGCCGCGCATCGAGGGGATGATGCAGAAGGTGCAGCGGTGGTTGCAGCCTTCCGAAATTTTCAGGTAGGCGTAGTGGCGCGGCGTCAGTTTGACGCCGCCCGGCGGGATCAGATCCTCGAACGGATCATGCGGTTTTGGCAGCGCGGTGTGCACGGCCTGCATGACTTCATCCAGTGCATGCGGGCCGGACACCGCCAGCACCTTGGGGTGCGCTTCGCGGATGACATCGGCCTTGGCACCGAGACAGCCGGTGACGATCACCTTGCCGTTTTCTGCCAGCGCCTCGCCGATCGCTTCGAGCGATTCCTGCACCGCAGCGTCGATAAAGCCGCAGGTGTTGACCACCACCACGTCGGCATCGTCGTAGCTGCCGACGATGCCGTAGCCTTCGGCACGCAGCTGGGTGAGGATGCGTTCGGAATCGACCGTTGCTTTGGGGCAGCCGAGCGAAACGAATCCGACGGTCGGTGAGCGGGTGGGAGCGGCTTTGGTTACCATGGCGTTCAGTCCTGATGGAGCAGTGAGATGTATATCGTAGCGATTGGTTGGGCGTACGTGATTTTGATGATGGCCATCACATCCAGCAGCATCGGCAAGGCGCTGGCTATCGTGATCTTTCTGGGCGTATTTCCGCTGGCGCTGTTCGTCTATGCCTTCGACCGGCCGGGCCGTCGTCGTCGATCAGTGCCCGTGGTCGAGGAAGTAGCCGATCAGGGCAACGCTGCCGATTCCCAGTCCGATCAACGCTAGCTGTTGCAGAGTGGCGCCGATTTCAGCGCGCTTGTGCAGGCCCGGAATCAGGTCGGACATCGCCACGTACAGCATGCTCGCGCCGGCAAGGCCCAGCAAAACCGGCGTCCAGCCCTGCAGCATCGACAGGGCGTAATAGCCAATCAGCGCGCCGACCAGGGTCGCCACGCCGCTGAGGAAATTGAGCAGCAGGGCGCGGGTGCGGGTATAGCCCGAATGCAGCAGGATCAGAAAGTCGCCGATTTCCTGCGGAATTTCGTGGGCAATGATCGCCATCGTCGTCACCACGCCGAGACGGAAATCGGCGATGAACGCGCCGGCGATGATGATGCCATCGACAAAGTTGTGGAAGGTGTCGCCCACCATGATCATTCCACCGGAGCGGCCGTGATCATGGCCGTGGTCATGGCTGTGACTGCCATGGGCCTCGCACACCTCGTCGTGACAGTGGCGCCACAACACCAGTTTTTCCAGCAAAAAAAACATCAAAATGCCGCCCAGCAGGGCCCTGCCGACGGTTTCGATATCGCCGCCCATTTCAACGGCTTCGGGCAATACTTCCAGCAAGGAGGCGCCAAGCAGCGCACCAATGGCGTAGCTCACCAGAACCGGAATCCAGCTGGGACGCGCCGAAAAAGCCAATGCCGCTGCGAGCAACAAGCTCAGCACACTGCCGGCGGCAGTCGCGATCAGAATGACGGCAAGGGTAGACATGCAATAGGAGAACGGCCAGGAAAGCGCGGATTATACTGGCTTGGCCAGGTTCATCAGCTTTCGGCCGTATTTGTTGGGGGCGAACCCCGCAGTCTGAATTTCACTGCGGGATTCGTGATTGGCAGGTTACAGCGACTCAGGCAAGCCGATTACTTTTTCTT
>NCCT01000040.1 GCA_002279795.1 Hydrogenophilales bacterium 12-61-10 | reverse complement strand
ACTGGAGGCCAGTAGGCCATAACGCATGAGCTCGCCAGCGCGAGCAAAATCGAAGTTGATACCCGGGCGCCAGCGCGCGTGCCAGGAAAGTTGCAGTGCACCCGATACTGAACCCAAAAGTCCGGCGAGGATCAGGCTCCATGGGCCGTGACCCAGATAGGCGAGACTCAGCGCGATGCTGTTGTAGACCACCAAGTTGATCAGCTGAACCGCCGTTTTGGCCTTGAAGCGCATGTCTCGGTGGAGCATGTTGCTGGGTACGTTAAAAAATGGCCGAATCAAAAAAGATAGTGAAGACACGCGCAGCAGGTCGGCATACACGGGGTTGCCATACCAGCGGCCAAACCAGGGCGCGATCGCAAAAAAGAAACCAACGATCACTAATCCGATCAGGAATTGCAGCGTGAATAGCAAATCGTAGTCACGCTTGCTGGCCTCTTTCGCACGGACCAGGGCTTGCCCCATCCCACCGCCTGCAACAAAACCCGCAAGATTGGTGAAGATCAGGATTGTCGCCACCATGCCGAATTCGGCCGGCATCATCAGGCGGGCAAGAATCAGCCCCAAGGCGAAGTTGATAATCTGGCTTCCGGTATTGCCGATAAATACCCATTTGGCGCCGTGGCGGATATTATTTCCGATACTCAATGGCTTCTCCCCATACATCGTTTGATTGGGAAGGTAGGTGAAGCGACGTTTTTCAGGTGCCTTTGTTTTCGTGAAAGCGGGCCATTAATAATATGGGCGCCAGGGTAGAAACGGTTGCGCTCAAGTTGTGCAAACTGACTGTTCGCGGGGAGGGGAGGGGGTGGTCGCATACGTTGGTGGCCGTTGGGTGTTAGTCAGTTTTACGTTCGAGGTGATCGATTTGCTTGCTTCGGGCAATATCGTTGTCAATCTGGAATGTAAGCGGAGTGTCGTTTACGTGTTGTATCCGAAAACCATTAACGGCACCAGCGCAATGAATATTAGGTAATTGAAACGGTGACCTGATTAGTCAGGAGTTCATCCTTGTGGTTTATCGGTCTGCTGGCGGATGAGGGTTTGATCCTTGTTACGCAGAGAGCCCATCCAATAAAGGGCAAATAACGCGATGGGCATCACCATCAACTTATGGCTGGCCAGCTTGAGTTTCCATGAAACCAAAGGCTCTTTGGAGAAGACATGCAATCGCCCAAGTGGGAAGTAGTGCATATCCAGTCTCTTTGCCAGCAGCGACAAACCTTTGCGCGAGAAAAAAGCAATGTGCTGGCCAGTGCCGAACGCGTAATACCCCCATTTGCCAGCAGCGGGCGGAGCGTTGTCTGGAAAGGTTTCGGTTGTGAAAATCAGCGTGCTAGTCTGATGGGTAGACAAGATTTGTTCAATGAATTCAAGAGGGTTTAGCGTGTGCTCCAACACTTCTATGGCGCTGATGGCGAGGCAGGCGCCTTGGTTGGCATCGTATTCAAAGCCCCGTGCAAACAGATTTTTTGAATAAGGGTCGGACCAGTAATATTTGAATCCCAGATCGCGCATCAGTCGGGTCAGCAAGCCGTATCCACCAGCCACATCAACATATTGACCGTGTCCACGGTCACCCAGAACCAGATAGTTGATTGCTGCGAGCCGTAGCGCGGTGAAGATGTTTCGTGCCGCTATATCCGTGTCCTCTTGAGCGATGGACTCGGAGTAGGCTTCATCCAGCCACGTGGGTTGTTCAACGAAGATGTGGTCGCACGCCGCACAATAGCGATAGAGCGCCGCATGTTTTTTGAGGACGGTGGCGGTGAAAATTGTTTGGGTTTCTGTGCCGCAAATATGGCAATCCATGTGTCATTTATCTATTTGATGGGTTTATATGGCTTGCGTCCATTTACGGAGAGGGCGTAAGTGAGCATTGTTCGGCGACCCGATTGGCAAATAACTCACGCGTGTAGTGTTTTGCAATTTGCGCATAACCCAGTTCAGCATCTAGGCACCGATCAACCGGATCGTCTAACCAAGCGAGACACAAATTGGTAAATTCGGCATCACTTTGAGCGACGCCCAAGCCTGCGTTTGCAAGGCTGAACTTGAACGCTTCGGCACATTGTGGAGTGGTTACACACGCGCGGCCAAATGCCAGCGATTCCAGAATCTTGATATTGGTGCCGCCGCCGGAATAAATCGGAGCAATGGTCAATGCCGCGTTGCAGTAGGCCGCGCCAAGATCATCAACAAACCCTGGCGCCGAGACATCCGGATGCCGCTCCCAGGCTTGCCGCATTGCGGGTGGGGCGGCACCCACGAGCAGCAGCCGGGTGTCCGGCCGGGCCGCCTTGATGGAAGGCCAGCAGCGGGCAAGGAAACGGTCGATCCCCTCGCGATTGGGCGCATACCAGAGTGAGCCGACAAACAGCAGGGTGGTGCTGTCCGTTTGGGGAAAAGGCTCGGCGGGCGGGCTAAACGGGATATTGGGCAACAGAGTCGATTGCAGTTCGGAATGGCATGCCTGGTCGCGCGGGCTGACGAAAAAGAAGGCGTCAAATCGCTTGAGCTGCCGCTTCGCCAGTCGGGCGGCGTAGGCTGATTTTAGTCGCGCGGCCAGCGCCAGCGTACCGGGTGCGTAGTGGTAGCCCCAATCGTCGAGATCGACCACGGTGCGCACGCTGGGCGGAATCAAGAGTTTGCAGATGGGATTGAGGTAACGGCTGACGATCAGTCGGTATGCCCCCAAATCCACGCCGTTTTCACGCAGGACCTGATTAAGGATGGGGTCAGGTTGAAATTTTCTGATGCCAAGTGGGCGCTGATGCCACAGACCGTGCGCCAGAATACCTGACTTGGGCGGCATCAATCGGCTGGCACCGGGGGTCGGTTCGAGCAGCAATACGTCCACTTCCCCCAAGTTTTGTAGCGCGGAATAGAGCAAAGCGGTGCGCTGTTGTGCACCGGATTGGGGCGCAAATGGCGAAGCAGGCGAAACCAGCAGGATAGGCTTGGACATGGCCGTTAGATTGTAAGCGGAGTCGCCTGGCTGTGTGCTGCCGTATGGTCAGCGGGATACGTACGCCGGGCTGTGCGTTGCTACAATGCGCCGTCCGCCTTTAACTGCCCGTTCCGTCTGTATGCAAACCCTCACCGTCGACCTCGGCGACCGCTCCTACCCCATCCATATCGGCCCCGGTCTGCTCGACCAGCCCGAACTGATCCTGCCGCATCTGGCGCAGAAGCGCGTGATGGTCGTGACCAACACGACGGTGGCGCCGCTGTATCTGGCGCGGCTGACGGCGACGCTGGCGCGCGGCGGGGTGGCGGCAACCAGCGTGGTGCTGCCCGATGGCGAAGCCTACAAGAACTGGGAAACGCTGAACCTGATTTTCGATGCCCTGCTGACCCAGCGGGCCGAGCGCAAGACCACGTTGATCGCGCTGGGCGGCGGCGTGATCGGCGACATGACCGGGTTTGCGGCGGCGTGTTACCAGCGCGGCATGCCGTTCATCCAGATTCCGACCACACTGCTGTCGCAGGTCGATTCGTCGGTGGGCGGCAAGACCGGTATCAACCATCCGCTCGGCAAGAACATGATCGGCGCGTTCTATCAGCCGCAGGTGGTGCTAGCCGATACCGATACGCTGAAAACGCTGCCCGCGCGCGAAGTGTCGGCCGGCCTGGCCGAGATCATCAAGTACGGCCTGATCTGGGACGTGGAATTTCTCGGCTGGCTCGAAGCCAACATGGACAAGTTGCGTGCGCTGGATGCGCAAGCGATCGCCCACGCCATTCACCGTTCGTGCGAGATCAAGGCGCAGGTGGTGAGCCAGGACGAGCGCGAAGGCGGCATCCGCGCCATTCTCAATCTCGGTCACACCTTTGGCCACGCCATCGAAACCGGTATGGGCTATGGCAACTGGCTGCATGGCGAAGCCGTGGGCGCGGGCATGGTGATGGCGGCGGAAGCCTCGCGCCGCATGGGCTGGTTGAGCGAAGCGGACGTGGCACGCAGCCGCGCCCTGATCCGTGCCGCCGGCCTGCCTGACGTGGCGCCCGATCTGGGCGCGGACACCTGGCTCGATTACATGGGGCACGACAAGAAGGTCGAGTCCGGCAAGCTGCGCTTTGTGCTGCTGAAGCGCCTGGGTGAAGCGGTGGTGACGGGCGACCTGCCCGAGGCAACGTTGCGCGCCACGCTGGCGGCGTGTGTCGCACCCGGCGGCGACTAGCTGCTGGATGCGCGGTTGCGGCCATTCCCGGCGTGCCGCACACTGGGGCCGACTGCCTCGTCACTGATTCCGCTTGCCGTGCCACACCAGGACTGACTCCGCCCATGACCGAACTCGCCCCTTACGCCGCCCATTCCAGCCAGACCCGCGGTCGCGCGCATTCTGAAGCCCCGGCTGCACCGCGCTCCGAATTCCAGCGCGACCGCGACCGCATCATCCATTCCACCGGGTTCCGGCGGCTGGAATACAAGACCCAGGTGTTCGTCAACCACGAAGGCGACCTGTTCCGCACTCGCCTCACCCACAGCCTCGAAGTCGCGCAGATCGGCCGCACCATTGCCCGTCTGCTGGGTTTGAATGAGGATCTGGTCGAAGCCGTCGCGCTGGCGCATGACCTTGGCCACACGCCGTTTGGCCATGCCGGGCAGGATGCGCTCAATGCCTGCATGAAGGAGCACGGCGGTTTCGAGCACAACCTGCAGTCGCTGCGCGTGGTCGATCTGCTGGAAGAGCGCTACGCCGAGTTCGATGGCCTGAATCTCACCTTCGAAGCCCGTGAAGGCATCCTCAAGCACTGCGCGCTTGGCAACGCCGAAAAGCTCGGCGCGGTCGGCGCGCGTTTTCTCGCCAGAACCCAGCCCTCGCTCGAAGCCCAGATTACCAATCTGGCCGATGAAATTGCCTACAACAATCACGACGTCGATGACGGGTTGCGTTCCGGGCTCATCAGCATTGAGCAACTGATGGAGGTGCGCCTGTTCGCCCGTCATCACGACGAAGTGAAGGCCCGCTATCCCGCGCTGAATGGCCGCCGCATCGTGACCGAAACGGTGCGGCGCATCATCAATACGCTGATTCTCGACCTGGTGGCCACCACCCGCAGCAACATCGAAACCAGCGCTGTCGGCAGTATTGACGACGTGCGTGCCGCCGCTCCGCTGGCGGCGTTCAGCGAGGTGCTGCTGGACGAACACCGTGAACTGAAACGCTTTCTGCACCGGCATCTGTACCGCCACTACAAGGTTGCGCGCATGAGTGCCAAAGCCAGCCGCATCATCAGCGACCTCTATACGGCCTTCATCGGTGATGCGCGTTTGTTGCCGCCCGAACACCAGGCGCGCGAGTCGCTCGAAGGCGCGCGCGCGGTCGCCGATTACATTGCCGGAATGACCGACCGCTACGCCATGCGCGAGCATCGGCGCATTTTTGCGGTGGAAGAGATTTACAGCTGACCCCCGGGCGCGCCTCGCGTTCGCAATGCATCGTTCAACCCGGCGCACCCGCCTGCGTATAATCGCGGCTCCCGTTTTCAATACGATTTCCCCATGCGCACCCTTATTTGCGGTTCCCTCGCCTTCGACTCGATCATGGTGTTTCAGGATCATTTCAAGAATCACATCCTGCCCGACAAGATCCACATGTTGAACGTGTCATTTCTGGTGCCTGAAATGCGTCGCGAGTTTGGCGGCTGTGCGGGCAACATCGCCTACAACCTCAAGTTGCTGGGTGGCGAACCGGTCATCATGGCGACCGTGGGCGACGATTTTGGCGTCTATGCCGACCGTCTCGACCACTACGGCATCACCCGCGAAGCGATTCGCCAGATGCCCGGCAGCTTTACCGCGCAGGCCTTCATTACCACCGACCTGGCGGACAACCAGATCACTGCGTTCCACCCGGGCGCGATGAATTATTCGCACCAGAACGATGCATCGCTTGGACGCGAAATCGGCCTCGGCATCGTTTCGCCCGACGGCCGCGACGGCATGCTCAACCATTGCCGCCAGTTTCATGCGGCAGGGATTCCCTTCGCGTTCGATCCCGGTCAGGGGATGCCGCTGTTTTCCGGCGCAGAGTTGCTGGAGATGGTCGAACTGGCGGATTACGTCACCCTCAACGACTACGAAGCCGAACTGCTGCTGGCACGCACCGAACTGTCGGTCGAGGCGCTGGCGGCCAGGGTGAAATGCCTGGTCATCACGCGCGGCGAAAAGGGGTCGAGCCTGTATGCGGACGGCCGCGTGATCGATATTCCGGTGGTGCCGGCCGCGCAGGTGCTGGATCCCACCGGCTGTGGCGACGCCTTCCGCGCCGGCCTGCTCTACGGTATCGCGCAGGGGTTCGACTGGGAAACCAGCGGCCAGCTGGCCAGCGTGATGGGCGCGATCAAGATCGAGCATCGCGGCGGCCAGAATCACCAGCCAACACGGGATGCGATCGCCGCGCGGCTGCAGCAGGTTTTTGGCAAGTCACTTTGACTTTTCCCGCTGAACTTTGCCGGCTTGCCGCAGCCTATAGCTCAACTTGAATCATCAGGAGACCTGCCATGCAGAACCCGCACCCACGCTTGTCCGTTGTCCTCGTTGCCGCAGCCGTCGTCTTGCTGGGGGGGTGTGCCAGCGGAACCGGCGGCAAGGATTACTCGCGCGCGCAAACCCGCAGCGTTCAGGAAGTGCAAATGGGCGTGGTGGAATCGGTGCGTCAGGTCAATATCGAAGGCACTAAAACGCCGATCGGCGCGGGCGCCGGTGCGGTGGTGGGCGGTGTGGCGGGCAGCACCCTCGGCAGCGGCCGCGGCAGCGTGGTGGGCACGGCTGTCGGCGCGGTGCTGGGTGGCCTTGGTGGTGCGGCGGCAGAAGAAGGCATCACCCGGCAACGCGGGGTGGAAATCACCATCCGGCTCGATTCCGGCCGCTTCATCGCGGTGACCCAGGCGGCGGACGAAGTCTTCAACCCGGGCGACCGCGTGCGGGTGCTGTCGGGTGGTGGCACCACGCGGGTGTCGCACTGATCACGTCATCATTCCGAAACCTGAACGTCATGCCGGGTTAATACCCCTTCACTAAGCTGGGCGCATTCCAACCATGAGAGTGCCCCATGCTCGAGGTCAGCAGCCCGTCGTCCCTTCAAATCAGTCCGGCGCAATCCGGACCGTCTCAAACCCGCCCGCTTCAGTCCGGCGTGGCGCCAGTCCGGGCTGCCAGCCGTTATCACGTCTCGCTGGCGGTCGACGACAGCGAAATCCGCGAGGCGCAACGCCTGCGGCACCAAGTGTTTGTCGGGGAAATGGGCGCGCGCCTGACGACCGTCTTGCCTGGGCACGATATCGATCTGTACGACCCGTTCTGCGATCACCTGCTGGTGCGCGACCTGAACACCGGCGACGTGGTTGGTACCTATCGCATCCTGCCGCCCGATGCGGCGAAGCGCATCGGCAGCTATTACTCCGAGCAGGAATTCGATTTCACCCGGCTCCATTCTTTGCGGCCGCGCATGGCCGAACTGGGACGGTCGTGCGTGCATCGCGACCATCGCAGCGGCGGGGTGATCGCCCGTTTGTGGCTGGGGCTGGCTGAATACCTGACGCGCAACGGCTGCGAATACATCGTCGGCTGCGCCAGCATCGGCATGGCCGATGGCGGTCATGTCGCCGCCAGCGTGTATCGCCAGCTCAGCGCAAGCCACCTGGCGCCTGCCGAGTGGCGTGCCACGCCACGTTATCGTCTGCCGGTCGAGTCGCTCGACGACGGGCAGCTGGCCACCCTGCCGCCGCTGATCAAGGGCTACACCCGTTCCGGCGGCATGGTGTGCGGCGAACCGGCATGGGATCCCGATTTCAACACGGCCGACCTGCTGATGCTGTTGCCGATGGCGCAACTCAATCGCAGCTATGCGCGTCGCTTCGGGGTATAAGGCTGACCCCGGCATTCCGCACCGCACGTTTTACAATGGCCGGGTGATCCTCGCCCATCTGCCCGCTCCGCTTCGTCGCTTCATCCGCATCAGCCTGCTGCTGCCGCATCTGGTTTTGGGGGTGGCGCTGGCAGGGCTGGCATTCCCCTTGTGCCGAACCCCGCAGCGCGACCACCTCATCATGGCGTGGGCACGGCTGCTGCTGCGGGTGCTGGGCGTGCGCGTGCAGGCGAGTGCGCCGCCGCTTGTGTCCGGCGGTGCGCTACTGGTCTGCAATCACGTGTCGTGGCTGGATATTTATCTGGTTTACAGCGCGCAGCGCGTGCATTTCGTGTCGAAATCCGAGGTGCGCGCATGGCCGGTGGCGGGCTGGCTGGCGCACAAGACCGGCACCCTGTTCCTCGAGCGCGGCCGCCGTGCCGATACCGCGCGCATCAATGGCGAAATGCGCGCGCTGCTGGAGACCGGTGCCTGGGTGGCGGTGTTTCCCGAAGGCACCACCAGCGACGGCCGTGGGCTGCGGCGGTTTTTGCCGTCGCTGCTGCAACCGGCGGTGGAACTGAATTGCCCGATCGTGCCGGCCGCCCTGCGCTACCGCACGCTGGAGGGTGAATACAGCGCCGCACCGGCCTATATCGACAACCTCAGCATGTGGCAGAGCCTGATGAAAATTGTCAGCGAGCCGGGAATCATCGCCGAACTGCAGTTCGGCGAACCGATACAGCCCAGTGGCCACCGCCGCGAGTTGGCAGCGCAGGCGGAAGCCGCCACCGTTAGGCTGTTGGGCGTTTCGCCTGCGGACACTGCACCGCAAACACCTGCCGGTCCTCCAGCCTGATTGCGGTCAGCTTGCTGCCCCACAAACAGCCGGTATCCAGCGCGATCAGGTCGGGCTGGTTGATCAGCCCGAGGGTGGACCAGTGGCCGAACACGCAGGTCACGTCGGCAGTTTTTCGTCCCGGCACGCCAAACCACGGCAGCAAGCCTGCGGGTTGGGTGCCCAGCGCGCCCTTGTGCTGAAAATCAAACTCGCCTGCTGCGGTGCAATAACGCAGTCGGGTGAAGCTGTTGACGATGCCGCGCAGGCGCTCGATGCCGCTGAGGCTTTCATCCCATGCGGTCGGGGTATTGCCGTACATGCGTTCGAAAAACAGCCGGTAATCCGGGCCTTGCAGCGCGGCTTCGGCTTCGCCCGCGTAGCGCATGGCGTCCTTGGCGGACCATGCGGGCAGCACGCCCGCGTGGATCATGAGGCAATCATTCTCCAGCCAGGCCAGCCTTTGATGCCGCAGCCAGTGCATCAACTCATCGCGGTCGGGTGCCGCCAGCACCGCGTCGAGCGTGTCGCTCTTGTGCAGGCGGCCGTAGCCCTCGGCCAGTGCCAGCAGGTGCAGATCGTGATTGCCCAGCACCGAAATGGCGGCATCGCCCAGCGATTTGAGCAGGCGCAGCACGCCCAGCGAATCCGGTCCGCGATTGACCAGATCGCCGACAAGCCATAGCCGGTCGGTCGTGGCGTCGAACCGGATCGTGTCCAGCAGGTGCAGCAGCGGATCGTGGCAACCCTGAAGATCGCCAATGGCATAGGTGGGCATATAAAATACGGATTCTGTACGCAGTGTTGCCCTGCATCATAGCGTCCCCGCCTGAACCCCACGTGACACCTCCGAGATGAAACCCCTGATCCGCCTGTTTTTCAAAACCCTGCGTTTGCTGCTGACCCCGTTCATGCTGGCGTGGTTCTGGCTCACCCGCCCCAAGGGCATCGTGCGCGCCGCCGCCGAGCAGCAGGCCATCGATGCGCGCACCCGTAACCTCGCGCTGTATCACTACGCCACCTGTCCGTTCTGCCTCAAAACCCGCCGCGAAATCCGCCGCCTGTCGCTCGATATCGAGTTGCGCGATGCGCAGCACGACCCGGTCCATCGCGCTGCCCTGATCGCGGGCGGCGGCAAACCGCAGGTGCCGTGCCTGCTGATCACCGACGCCGCGGGCAAGCAAACCTGGCTGTATGAATCGGGCGACATCAATGCGTATCTCGCGCGCGAATTCGGCGCCGCATGAGCCTGCTTTCCGCCTTGAATCCGCCGCAGCGCGAAGCGGCGAAATACCTCGACGGCCCCTTGCTGGTGCTGGCGGGCGCAGGATCGGGCAAAACCCGCGTCATCACCCACAAGATCGCCTATCTGATTGGCGAGTGCGGGTATAAACCGAGTTCGATCGCGGCGATCACGTTCACCAACAAGGCCGCGCGCGAGATGGCTGATCGCGCGGCCAAGCTGACCCAGGGCGTCAATACCAAGGGGTTGATCGTCACCACCTTTCACTCGATGGGCCTGCGCATGCTGCGCGAGGACGCGAAATTCGCCGAACTGAAGCCGGCCTTTTCCATCCTCGATTCGGCCGACGCGGCCGGCATCGTGTCTGAAATCATCAAGACCACCGACAAGCAGGAAATCCGCCGCGCGGTGAGCCGCATCTCGCTGTGGAAGAACGAACTGAAATCGCCCGCTACCGCGCTCGCCACCGCCGAGGACGACAACGCGCGCGTCTACGCGAAGATTTACGACCGCTACGATGCCACCCTGCGCGCCTATCAGGCGGTCGATTTCGACGACCTGATCCGCCTGCCTGCCGAGCTGCTGGATACGCACTTTGAGCTGCGCGAGAAATGGCAGAACCGGCTGCGCCACATCTTGGTCGACGAATATCAGGACACCAATATCGCGCAATACCGGCTGCTGCAAAAGCTCACCGGCGTGCGCGCAGCGTTCACCGCGGTGGGCGACGACGACCAGGCCATTTACGGCTGGCGCGGCGCGTCGGCCGACAACCTGAAGCAGTTGCGCGAGGATTATCCGCACCTGCATCTGGTCAAGCTGGAACAGAATTACCGCTCGACGGTGCGCATCCTCAAAGCCGCCAACAGCCTGATTTCCAACAACCCCAAGCTGTTTGAAAAGCGCCTGTGGAGCGATCTCGGGCATGGCGACCCGATCCAGATATTGCCGACCAAGGACGACGAGCACGAGGCCGAATCGGTGGTGATGCGGCTGCTGTCGCACAAATTCCAGCATCGAACCGAGTGGCGCGACTACGCGATCCTGTATCGCGGCAATTACCAGGCGCGCGTGTTCGAGCAGGCGCTGCGCAACGAAAAAGTGCCGTACCAGCTGTCCGGCGGGCAGTCGTTCTTCGACCGCACCGAGATCAAGGACGTGATCGCCTACCTGCGCCTGATCGCCAACAGCGACGACGATCCGGCCTTCATCCGCGCCGTCACCACGCCCAAGCGCGGCATCGGCACGGCGACGCTGGAAAAGCTCGGCCAGGTCGCCGCCACCTTGCACGTGAGCCTGTTCGAGGCGGTGTTTTCGGCTGCGGCCGCATCGCTGATCGGCGAGCGTCATCTGGCGCCGCTGCTGGAGTTTTGCCACTTCATCAACCGCACCGAAGAACGCGTGGTGCGTGAACCGGCCGGCGAGGTGCTGAACGACCTGCTGAAATTCATCGACTACGAGGTCTACATTTTCGACCAGGATGACACCCGCGTCGCGCAGGGCAAGTGGAACAACGTGCTTGAGTTCGCCGCCTGGATCGCAAAAAAAGGCGAGGAAGATGACAAGAACCTGCTGCAATTGACGCAGACCATCGCACTGATCACCCTGCTCGAAGGCCGCGAGGAAGAAGCCCCCGACGCCGTGCGCCTGTCCACCCTGCACGCCGCCAAAGGGCTGGAATTCGGCCACGTCTTTCTGGTCGGCATCGAGGAAAACATCCTGCCGCACCGCGACGCAGTCGATGAAGGCCGCCTGGAAGAAGAACGCCGCCTGATGTACGTCGGCGTCACCCGCGCGAAAAAGTCGCTCACCCTGACCTACTGCTCGCGCCGCAAACGCGCGCGCGAATCGGTCGCCTGCGACCCGTCGCGATTCATCGACGAACTCGGTGACGACGTGCGGATGCCGGAGAAACCCACCACGGCCGAGGCCAAGGCCAGCGGTAGCGACCGGCTGGCAGCGTTGAAGGCGATGCTGGGTTGAGGCGTGCCTCTCAGTAAGCCAACAGGGCACTGAGCGACGTCTGATCAGAGGCCGTCACCGACCCGTCGCTGACCTTCACGCTGTCACTGGTTGAGCGGCAGGTTACAAAGTACGGCGTTCGCTCCAAGCGACTGCTCAATGACAAATCCTCGGCCGTATGTGGAGCGCAACATAAGGCCGAGAAGTGTGAATTGGCTTTGCGGCAGCTTTCCGGGCGACCCAGCCGTCACAGTGACAGCTATCTGGTTAGAACGAGTTTCCGCTAATGGCCGACCACCGCCCTTCGTAGATCGCGGGCTTGATGCATAAAAAATGGGACGCCGCAGCGTCCCATTTGATTCCCGCATCTGATTTCGGCAAGCCGACGATCAGTTGACCTTGGGGTCCAGTTCGCCCTTGTCGTAACGCTTCTGCATTTCTTCCAGGTTGAAGACCTTCTTGATCTTGCTGGCCTGGCCGGCGGCGCCGAAAGCTTCGTAGCGCGCCTGGCAAATGTCGCTCATGCCCTTGGTTGCTTCCTTGAGGAATTTACGCGGGTCGAAGTTGGACTTGTTCTCGGCCAGGTGCTTGCGGATCGCGCCGGTGGACGCCATGCGCAGGTCGGTGTCGATGTTGACCTTGCGCACGCCGTTCTTGATGCCTTCGACGATTTCGCTGACCGGCACGCCATAGGTTTGGCCCATGTCGCCGCCGTAGCTGTTGATGATGGCAAGCCAGTCTTCCGGCACGGAAGAAGAACCGTGCATCACCAGGTGGACGTTGGGGATGCGCTCGTGGATTTCTTTCACGCGGTCGATGCGCAGCACCTTGCCGGTGGGCTTCTGGGTGAACTTGTAAGCGCCGTGCGAGGTGCCGATGGCGATGGCCAGGGCATCGACCTTGGTCTTGGAAACGAAATCAGCGGCTTCGTCGGGGTCGGTCAGCAACTGGTCGTGGGACAGCTTGCCTTCGGCGCCGTGGCCGTCTTCTTCACCGGCCATTCCGGATTCCAGCGAACCCAGGCAACCCAGTTCGCCTTCGACCGAGACGCCGCAGGCGTGCGCCAGTTCGGACACTTTGGCGGTGGTGGCGACGTTGTATTCGTAGGTGGAGGGGGTCTTGCCATCGGTGCCGAGCGAGCCGTCCATCATCACCGACGAGAAGCCGGACTGGATGGAGCGGAAGCAGATGCTGGGCGAGGCGCCGTGGTCCTGGTGCATACAGACCGGAATGTGCGGATACATTTCGATCGCGGCCAGGATCAGGTGGCGCAGGAACGGCTCGCCAGCGTAGGAGCGGGCACCGGCGGAACCCTGCAGGATCACCGGCGAGTCGACGGCGGCAGCGGCCTGCATGATGGCCTGGACCTGCTCCATGTTGTTGACGTTGAACGCGGGCAAGCCATAACCGTTTTCAGCGGCATGGTCGAGCAATTGACGAAGGGAAATCAGGGCCATTTACAGTCTCCTAGTTTAAAAAATAGACGGGTGGAATCAGGTTTTTTTGGAGTCGCCCACACGGACGATCTTCATGGTGTTGGTGCCGCCGGACTGACCGATGGGCTCGCCGATGGTGAGCAGGATCAGGTCGCCGTCACGCACTGCACCGCGTTGCCGCAGTTCTTCTTCAGCCTCTGCCAGCAGCACGTCGCGATCCTTGCTGGTGGTAACCAGATTGATCGGGTAAACACCGCGAAACAGGGTAACTTTTCTACGGGTTTCGACCTGGGGTGTCAAGGCATAAATCGGCACCCGGGTCGACAGGCGGCTCATCCACAGGCAGGTATTGCCGGACTCGGTGAGGGCGGCAATGGCCTTGATGTTGAGGTGCACCGAGGTGAAAACGGCCGACATGGCAATGGCTTCGTCTGCGCGCAGGAAGCTTTTCATCATGCGCTCGCCGGAGAATTTGGGCTCGGATTCCTTTTCTGCTTCGAGACAGACGCGATCCATGGCCTGGATGGCTTCGACCGGAAACTGGCCTGCTGCGGTTTCCGCCGACAGCATCACGGCGTCGGTGCCGTCGAGCACGGCATTGGCAACGTCGGACACTTCGGCGCGGGTCGGGATCGGGCTGGTGATCATCGATTCCATCATCTGGGTCGCGGTGATCACCACCTTGTTGCGCTCGATCGCCATGCGGATCATGCGTTTCTGCAGTGCGGGCACGGCAGCATCACCGACTTCGACGCCGAGATCGCCGCGCGCCACCATGATGGCGTCGGAGGCATCGAGGATTTCTTCAAGGTTTTCGATTGCTTCGGTGCGCTCGATCTTGGCTACCAGCTGGCTCTTGCCGCCTGCCGCGCGCAGCAGGTCGCGCGCCTGGCGCATGTCGGCGCCGCAGCGCGGGAACGAAACGGCCAGGTAATCGGCCTTCAGCGCCGCTGCGGTCTTGATGTCTTCGATGTCCTTTTCGGTCAGCGCCGATGCGGACAGGCCGCCGCCCTTGCGGTTGATGCCCTTGTTGTTGGACAGCACGCCGCCTTGGACAACTTTGCAGAGAATTTCCGTGCCGTTGACCGACTCGACCCAGAACTCGATCCGGCCATCGTCCAGCAGCAGGGTTACGCCACGCTTTACGTCGTTTGGCAGTTCCTTGTAATCGAGGCCGACACGGGTCTGGTCGCCCAGCACGCAGGCTGCATCCAGGGTGAACATGTCGCCCTTGGCCAGGGTGATCTTGCCGTCCTTGAACTTGCCGATGCGGATTTTGGGCCCTTGCAGATCGACCAGCACGCCGACCGCGCGGCCGCGGGTGCGAGCCAGCGAGCGCACCAGTTCGGCACGGTCGATATGGTCCTGTGCGACGCCGTGTGAAAAATTGAGGCGCACCACATCCATACCGGCTTCCATCATCCGGTCCAGGGTTTTTGCATCGGAACAGGAGGGGCCGAGGGTGGCGACGATTTTGGTTCTGCGGATCATTTGTATGGGTGAGGCGTAAGGGGTGAGGGGTGAAGTGGCGAGGCTGGGGGCGGCGCCTGACGCCTTACCCTCACGCCTCACCAGCGAAGGGTTCAGCCCTTCGCGCGTTCCTCCAGAATCGCCACGGCAGGCAGGGTCTTGCCTTCCAGGTATTCAAGGAAGGCGCCGCCGGCGGTGGAGATATAGCTGACCTTGTCGTAGATGTCGTATTTCTGGATGGCGGCGATAGTGTCGCCCCCACCGGCCAGCGTGAAGGCGTTGGTGTTGGCGATCGCCATGGCGATGGTCTTGGTGCCTTCGCCGAACTGGTCGAACTCGAACACGCCGACCGGGCCGTTCCATACCACCGTGCCGGCGTTCATGATGATGTCGGCCAGTTGCTCGGCGCTCTTAGGGCCGATGTCATAGATCATGTCGTCGTCGGCCACTTCGTCGGCTGTCTTGAGTACGGCGGGGGCATTGGGATTGCCGTCCGCGCCAAACGGAGACTCATTGCTGACAACCACATCAACTGCGATCGGGATGGTTGCGCCGCGTGCAGTCATTTTCTCGATCAGCGCCTGCGCGGTCGGGATCAGGTCATGCTCGCACAGCGACTTGCCGACGTTCTTGCCCACTGCCGCGAGGAAAGTGTTGGCAATGCCGCCACCGACCACCAGCTGCTCGCATTTTTCGGCCAGCGCTTCGAGCACGGTCAGTTTGGTGGACACCTTGGAGCCACCGACGATGGCGACCATCGGGCGCGCCGGGTTGGCCAGTGCCTTGTCGAGTGCGTCGAGCTCTTCGGTCAGCAGGATGCCGGCCGCTGCGGTCGGCGCAAACTTGGCGATGCCGTGAGTAGACGCTTCGGCGCGGTGTGCGGTGCCGAAGGCATCCATCACGAAGATGTCGCACAGAGCGGCGTATTTTTTTGCTGTTTCGTCGACGTTCTTCTTTTCGCCCGCGTTGACGCGGCAGTTTTCCAGTACCACCAGTTCGCCATCAGCGACGTTGAAGCCGCCGTTCATCCATTCGCGGATCAGACGCACGTTCTTGCCGAGCTTTTGCGCGATGACGTCGGCAACCGGCTTGAGCGAGTCTTCTTCCTTGAATTCGCCTTCGGTCGGGCGACCCAGATGCGACGTGACCATGACTTTGGCGCCAGCGCCGAGGCAATGCTCGATAGTGCGCATCGAGGCGGTGATACGGGCGTCCGAGGTGACTTTGCCGTCCTTGACCGGCACGTTCATATCGGCGCGGATGAAGACGCGCTTGCCTGCTAGATCGAGGTCGGTGACGCGGATGAAATGGGGCATGGGGTGGTTCTCCTGAATGATTAAGCGGTAAGGGTTGGGCGGCGTACCGCCCAGGCCTTACAACTCAGGTGGGTGAGCGGTGAACGGTAAGCGGAGAGCAGATAAAACCGCTCCCTGCTCACCGCTCAGCGTTTACCGTATTACTTGGCTACGTGCTGCACGAAGCGCAGCATGTTGCAGGTATAGCCGTACTCGTTGTCGTACCAGGACACGATCTTGACGAAGGTGCTGTCGAGTGCAATACCGGCTTCGGCATCGAAGATCGAGGAGAAGCCGACGCCACGGAAGTCGGTGGAGACCACTTTCTCGTCGGTGTAGCCGAGGGTGCCCTTCATCGCGCCTTCAGATGCAGCTTTCATTGCGGCACAGATTTCAGCGTAGGTCGCAGGCTTGTCCAGTTCGACGGTGAGGTCGACCACAGACACGTCGGAGGTCGGCACGCGGAACGCCATGCCGGTCAGCTTGCCCTTCAGTGCGGGCAACACCACGCCCACGGCCTTTGCAGCGCCAGTGGACGACGGGATGATGTTTTCCAGAATGCCGCGGCCGCCGCGCCAGTCTTTCATCGACGGGCCGTCAACGGTTTTCTGCGTAGCCGTCGCTGCGTGAACGGTGGTCATGAGGCCGCGCTTCAGGCCCCAGTTGTCGTTCAGCACCTTGGCAACGGGTGCCAGGCAGTTGGTGGTGCAGGAGGCTGCGGACACGATGGCCTGGCCGGCGTAGGTGTCGTGGTTGACGCCGTAGACGAACATCGGGGTAGCGTCCTTGGAGGGGGCGCTCATCACAACTTTCTTTGCGCCGGCGAAGCCGGTGCATTCGATCACGATGTCGGCGCCTGCTTCGTTCCACTTCAGGTTGGCGGGATCGCGCTCGGCGGTCAGGCGAACGGTCTTGCCGTTGACGATCAGGTTGCTGCCGCTGACCGACACGTCGCCGTTGAAACGGCCATGCACCGAATCGTATTTCAGCATGTAAGCCAGGTATTCGGGGTCGAGCAGGTCGTTGATCGCGACGACTTCGATTTCAGGGAAATCCTTGGCGATAGCGCGGAAAGCCATGCGGCCGATGCGGCCAAAACCGTTAATACCAACTTTGATTGCCATTTGCAGTCTCCAGAGTGAAGTTGAAAATTTTTTTAAGGGTCAGGATTCAGGATTCAGGGGAGGTGCGGGCTAGGCCCGCATTGCAAAGAAGGCGCGGACGTTGGCTGCGCAATCCCTGTCCCCTGAATCCCGGCCCCTCGCCCCTGATTACAGAATGCCCTTGACCGCCGCTGCCACCGCCTCGGCGGTGATGCCGAAATGCTTGTACAGCGCGGGTGCGGGAGCGGATTCGCCGTCAACGGCAAGACCGTTCGCCTGACCGCCGAGCGCGATCCCGCCAACCTGAAGTGGAACGAAGCAGGCGCCGACATCGTGATCGAATGCACCGGCTTCGACTGCGACGCGCGGCAGGCCCTGGGTCAGCACGCTGGCCTTGTAGGCGGCGTCCTGACGGTCGAACACGTTGGTCGACGGCATCGACACCACGCGCACGGCAACGCCTTCCGCCGCCAGCGATTCAGCGGCTTTCATCGCGATTTCGACTTCTGAACCGGTGGCGATGATGATTGCTTTGGCGTTGGCAGCGTCTTTCAGCACGTAGCCGCCACGACGGGCGTTGGCGATCTGCGCGTCGTCGCGCGTCATGAAGGCCAGATTCTGGCGCGACAGGATCAGGCTCGACGGCCCGTCCAGACGCTCGACCGCAGCCGTCCACGCGACGATGGTTTCGGTGGTATCGCACGGACGCCACACGTCCATGCGCGGGATGTAGCGCAGGGTCGCGGTCTGCTCGACGGCCTGGTGGGTCGGACCGTCTTCGCCGAGGCCGATCGAGTCGTGGGTGAATACCCAGATCACGCGGATTTTCATCAGCGCGGCCATGCGCAGCGCGTTACGCGCATATTCCGAGAACATCAGGAAAGTGCCGCCAAACGGCAGCACGCCGCCGTGCAGCGCCATGCCGTTCATGATCGCCGACATGCCGAATTCGCGCACGCCGTACGAAATGTAATTGCCGGCCGACGCGTGACGGATCGTTTTGCAACCATCCCAATTAGTGAGGTTGGAGCCGGTCAGGTCAGCCGAGCCGCCGACAAACTCGGGCAGCACACCTGCCAGCGCATTGATGGCGATTTGCGACGCTTTGCGGGTGGCGACAGTTTCGCCCTTGGCGTTGATCGCGGCAATCGCCTTGGCGGCGTGCTCGGAAAACCCGGCAGGCAACTCGCTCGCCATGCGCCGGGTGAACTCGGCAGCTTCCGCCGGATACGCGCGGGCGTATTCGGCAAACTTGTTGTTCCATAGCGTTTCCAGACCCTGACCACGGGTCTTGGCGTCCCAGCCGGCGTAAATCTCGGCCGGGATTTCAAATGGGGGATGATTCCAGCCGATGTGCTTGCGGGTGGCTTCGATCTCAGCCGCGCCCAACGCTGCGCCGTGCACGTCATGCGTGCCTTCTTTATTGGGCGAGCCCTTGCCGATGATGGTCTTGCAGCAGATCAGGGTGGGCTTGTCGGTGCTGGCCTTGGCTTTCTGGATGGCGGCTTCGAGCGCTACGACGTCATGGCCGTCGACATTGGGGACAACGTTCCAGCCGTAAGCCTCGAAGCGCTTGGCGGTGTCGTCGGTGTACCAGTTCTCGATGTGACCGTCGATCGAAATACCATTGTCGTCCCAGAACGCGACCAGTTTGTTCAGCTTCCAGGTGCCGGCTAGCGCGCAGGCTTCGTGTGATATGCCTTCCATCATGCATCCGTCGCCCAGGAACACGTAGGTGTGGTGGTTGACGATTTCATGGCCGGGCTTGTTGAACTCGTTGGCGAGAAGTTTCTCAGCCATCGCCATGCCGACGCCGTTGGTGATGCCCTGGCCGAGCGGGCCAGTGGTGGTTTCCACGCCGGGTGTGTAGCCGTACTCGGGGTGGCCAGGGGTCCTGGAATGCAACTGACGGAACTTTTTGAGATCTTCGATCGACAGGTCGTAGCCGGTCAGGTGCAGCAGCGAGTAGATCAGCATCGAGCCGTGGCCGTTCGAGAGCACGAAACGGTCGCGGTCCGGCCACTTGGGGTTGGTTGGGTTGTGGCGCAGGTGGTGATTCCACAGCGTCTCGGCAATTTCTGCCATGCCCATGGGGGCGCCGGGGTGACCGGACTTGGCTTTTTCGACGGCATCCATCGCGAGTGCGCGGATAGCATTGGCAAGGTCGTTACGGGTTGGCATTGCGTTCCCTTATGGCTAGAAAAAACGGGCTTGAGCAGCCGCCTGGAAGCCGTCGATAGGCAACTTGGGCAGACTACGTAAAACCTCAATTATCCGTCAGCAAGGCTAACCGAGGCAAGCTGGCCACCTGGGTGCGGAAAAGGCTTGCTTATCCGGGGTTTATGCGGGCTTGTGCGGGTGGCGTATCAGCAGCGAGGGGTTCAATAGTTTTTATTCGCGGGGTGGGCGGGCTTATGACCGCAAGCCGGGGCGATTTGGGCAGGTTTCGGGTGGTTTATTTGGCTCAGTCTTCGCCCAGATAGGCATGCCGTACCGCGGGGTTGGCCGCGAGTTCGGCCGCCGGGCCGCTCAGGGTGATCTCGCCAGTTTCCAGCACGTAGCCGCGTGCGCAGGTTTTCAGGGCTAGATGCGCGTTTTGCTCGACCAGCAGAACGGCGACGCCGCTGGCGGCAATTTGCCGAATGATGTCGAACACCGCCTGCACCATCAACGGCGCCAGGCCCATGCTTGGCTCGTCCAGCAGCAGCAGTCGCGGCCTTGCCATCATCGCGCGGCCGAGCGCCAGCATTTGCTGTTCGCCGCCCGACAGCAGGCCGGCCATTTGGGCGCGGCGTTCGGTCAATCGCGGCAGCAGCCCATAGACTCGGTCCAGGTCGCCGGCGATCGCGACGCGGTCGCTGCGTGTGTACGCACCCATCATCAGGTTTTCGGCAACCGACATGCGCGGAAACACGCCGCGACCTTCTGGCACCAAGGCCATGCCGCGTCGTGCGATCGCATGCGCGGGCAGGCCGGCGAGCGGCTGGCCATCCAGCTGCACGGCGCCCGACCGGGGGACGATGAGGCCGCTCAGCGCCTTCAGCGTGGTGGTTTTGCCCGCGCCGTTGGCGCCGATGAGGCAGACCATTTCGCCCGGTGCCACGTCGAGGCTGAGATTGCGCACGGCCTGAATGCCGCCGTAGGCGACGGACAGCTGGCTAACGCTCAGCAGCGCGCTCATATCGCCTCGTCGCCGAGGTAGGCGGCGATGACCTTGGGATCGCGGCTCACCACATCGGGCGTGCCTTCAGCGATCTTGACCCCATAGTCGAGCACCGCGAGACGGGTGCACAGGCCCATCACCAGCTTCACATCATGCTCGATCAGCAGCAGGGTCAGACCGTCGGCCTGCAATTGCAGCAGCAGTTCGCGCAGCGCGCTGCGTTCGGATGGATTCATTCCGGCGGCGGGTTCGTCGAGCGCCAGCAGGCTCGGCTCGGTCGCCAGCGCGCGGGCAATTTCGAGCCGCCGCTGGTCGCCATAAGGCAGGTTTTTGGCCAGCCGGTTGGCGTGCGGGTCTATGCCGACGCGTTTTAACAAGGCGTGCGCCCGCGCGTGCGAGTTGGACTCTTCACGGCGGGTGGCGGGCAGGCGCAGTACCGCGCCGATGACGCCGCTGGTGGTGCGCGCGTGGCGTCCGACCAGCACGTTTTCCAGCGCGGTCATTTCGGCGAACAGGCGGATATTCTGGAAGGTGCGCGCCAGACCGGCTTTCAACACTTGATGTGGCGCGCGGTTGTTGAGGCGGTGTTCGCGCTGCTGGCTGTCTTTAAGAAGAACCTCGCCCGAGTCGGTCGTATAGAGGCCGGTGAGCGTATTGAATAGCGTGGTCTTGCCTGCACCGTTGGGGCCGATCAGGCCGAAGATTTCGCCGGCGTTCACGCTCAAGCTGATGCCGGACAAGGCCTGCAAGCCGCCAAACGCCTTGCTTACGCCAGAAACAGTCAGCAACGCGCTCATGATTTGGCGTCAGCGAATTCCTGGCGCCGGCGTGCCGAGGGGATCAGTCCGGCCGGGCGATACAGCATCACTGCTACCAGCGCGATGCCGAACAGCAGCATGCGCAAATCCGCCGGGTCGGTATAGATCTGGCCGAACACGCTGCGCTGCCAGTCGCCGGTGTAGCGCAGCGCCTCGGGCAGCAGGGTCAGCAGCAGCGCGCCGAAAATCACGCCGGGAATATTGCCCATGCCGCCGAGCACGATCATGCACAGGATCATGATCGACTCCATCAGATTGAACGATTCGGGGCTGATGAAGCCCTGGCGCCAGCCCGCCAAAGGTGGCGCCCATGGCGAACGCCAGCAACTTGAGGTTGCGGGTGTTGATGCCGGTCGCGGCGGCGGCGATTTCATCCTCGCGGATCGCCACCCAGGCGCGGCCGATACGCGAATTCTCCAGTCGCATCGAGATGAAAATGACGGCCATCACCAGCACTAAAAAAAAGTAATAGGTCAGGTGCGCGCCGCTGAAGGTGTAGCCGAACACGCTGAGTGGCTGGGCGAGGCTGGTGCCGCCGAGACGCACCGGGTCGATCAGGTTAATGCCTTGCGGGCCGTTGGTGAGGTTGAACGGCGCGTTGAGGTTGTTCATGAAAATGCGGATGATTTCGCCAAAGCCCAGCGTGACGATGGCGAGATAGTCGCCGCGCAGTCGCAGCGTGGGCGCCCCGAGCAGCACGCCGAACAGCCCGGCAAGCGCGGCGCCCAGCGGCAGGATCGCCCAGAACGGCAAGTGCAACCCGAAATGCGGGCTGGCGAGCCAGGCGTAGACGTAGGCGCCGAGCGCATAAAACGCGACATAGCCAAGGTCGAGCAGGCCCGCATAGCCGACGACGATATTCAGTCCCAGCGCCAGGATCACGTACAGCAGCGCCAGATCGAGCAGGCGCACCCACGAGCGACCCATTCCTGCGTCGATCAGGAAAGGCAGCAGCGCCAGCCCCAGCGCCAGCAGGCCGAAGCTGAACCAGCGCGAGCGCAGCAGGCTGGCGTTAAGCACGTTCAACCACCCGCGCGCCCAGCAAACCCTGTGGGCGGAACACCAGCACGGCGATCAGCACAAAGAAAGCGAACACATCCTGGTAATGGCTGCCGAGAAAGCCGCCGGTGAGGTCGCCGATGTAGCCGGCGCCGAACGATTCGATCAGTCCCAGCAGCAGTCCGCCCAGCATGGCTCCGCCGAGGTTGCCGATGCCGCCCAGCACCGCGGCTGAGAACGCCTTGAGGCCGAGCAGGAAGCCCATGTAGTAGTGCGCCAGCCCGTAATAGGCGCTCACCATCACGCCCGCGATCGCGGCCAGCGCCGAGCCGATGACGAAGGTCGAGGCGATCACCCGGTTAACGTCCACGCCCATCAGGCTCGCCACCTGGCGCGACTGCGCGGTGGCGCGCATGGCGCGGCCGAGGCGGGATTTCTGCACCACCAGGATCAGCGCTGCCATGATCAGCACGGCGAGAATCAGGATGGCGATCTGGGTATCGCTGATGGTCGCGCCGAGGATTTCATGGCGACCCTGCGGCAGGATTGCCGGAAACGGGATGTACTGCTTGCCCCAGATCAGCATGGCGACGTTTTGCAGAATGATCGACACGCCGATGGCGGTAATCAGGGGCGCCAGTCGCGGCGCGTTGCGCAAGGGGCGATAGGCGACACGCTCGATCAGCAGGCCCAGCGCCATGCAAACGGGAATGGCTACCGCCAGGCCTGCCAGCAAAATCACGCCACCGGGCAAACCGGGCGCGGCCATGGCCAATGCCCCGATCACCGCGAGCGACACCATCGCGCCCATCATGGTGATTTCGCCGTGGGCAAAATTGATGAGTTCAAGAATGCCGTACACCATGGTGTAGCCCAGCGCGACCAGCGCGTAGACGCTGCCCAGCACCAGGCCATTGATGAGTTGCTGCAGGAAAATATCCATGAGTCGTGTCTGAAAGGCTGCTTCTCGCTGTCGCCGGGGCAAGTACAAGGACACATCAAGCGAGCCGCGACAATCGTCGTGATTCTAGAACCTGCGACGCTGTCACGGGCGTGTAACGTGCCCATATCGGGGCAGAATGTAGCATAGGGAAGGCTTGGTCCGGTCCGCGCGCATGGCGGGTGAAGCCCACGGAGACGGGCGCTGGATCTGTCGTACGGGCACGCGCGGCCGCATGACGCAGCGTTATAATCATGCTTCCCATTCGCAAACCCGAGGCGACGCAACGCGTCTCCGTCCGCATGTCCCACCGTTTTTCGCTCAAAGACTCACTCCTTACCCTGTTGCAGGATGCGCTGGCCGACGTGGCGCCCGACGCCGCGCTCACGCTCGAGCTCGAGCGCCCGAAAAACGCCGCGCATGGCGACTTCTCCAGCAACGCTGCGATGCAGCTGGCGCGACCCTTGAAACGCAATCCGCGCGAGCTGGCGCAGCTGATTCTGAATGCCCTGCCTGCGTCACCCCTGATCGCCAAAGCGGACATTGCCGGTGCAGGCTTCATTAACCTGACACTCACGCCGGCCGCGTGGCATGGCATCGTGCCGGTAATACGTGAAGCAGGCGCAGACTTTGGCCGCAGCAATGCCGGCGCAGGGCACAAGGCGCTGGTCGAGTTCGTGTCGGCCAATCCGACCGGGCCGCTGCATGTGGGGCACGGCCGCCAGGCCGCGCTGGGCGATGCGCTGTGCAACCTGTTCGCGGCGCAGGGCTGGGCGGTGTGTCGCGAGTTTTACTACAACGATGCGGGGGTGCAGATACAGACTCTGACCCACAGCGTGCAGGCGCGCGCGCGCGGCGTAAACCCGGGCGATGCCGGCTGGCCGGAGTCGGCCTACAACGGCGACTACATCGCCGACATCGCGGCGGATTTTCTGGCGCAGAAAACCGTGCATGCCGACGACCGTGAATTCACCGCGTCGGGCGACGTCGACGATCTGGATTCGATCCGCCAGTTTGCGGTGGCCTATCTGCGCCACGAGCAGGATCTCGATTTGCAGGCGTTTGCGGTGCGTTTCGACAACTATTATCTGGAGTCGAGCCTCTACACCAGCGGGCGCGTCGACGCCACGGTCAACAAGCTGATCGCCGCCGGCAAGACCTACGAGCAGGACGGCGCGCTATGGCTGCGCAGCACCGAGTACGGCGACGACAAAGACCGCGTGATGCGGAAGTCCGACGGCACCTACACCTATTTCGTGCCGGACGTCGCCTACCACATCGCCAAGTGGGAGCGCGGCTTCGAGCGCGCGATCAACATCCAGGGCACCGACCACCACGGCACCATCGCGCGGGTGCGCGCCGGGCTGCAGGCTGCCGGCGTCGGCATTCCGCAGGGCTATCCCGACTATCTGCTGCACACCATGATCCGCGTGATGCGCGGCGGCGAGGAGGTGAAAATCTCCAAGCGTGCCGGCAGCTATGTCACCCTGCGCGACCTCATCGACTGGACCAGCAAGGACGCGGTGCGCTTCTTAGCCGCAAGGCCGACACCGAATACAGCTTCGACGTCGACCTCGCGGTTGCCAAAAACAACGACAACCCGGTGTACTACGTGCAATACGCCCACGCGCGGATCTGCCGGGTGTTCGAGGAGTGGGGCGGCGAGGCGGCCACGCTCGCGGCAGCCGATCTTGCACCGCTGGCAAGCCCGCACGAACTGGCGCTGATGCAGCGCCTGGCTGAGTACCCCGAAACGGTCGCGGCCGCTGCGCGTGAACTTGCGCCGCACCAACTGGTCCACTATCTGCAAACGCTGGCGGGCGATTTTCATGCCTGGTACAACGCCGATAAATTCCTGGTGGACGATGCTGCAACCCGGCTGGCCCGACTGGCGCTGGCTGATGCTGCGCGCATCACCATCGTCAACGGGCTGGCCTTGCTGGGCGTGTCTGCCCCGGAGAAAATGTAAACATGCCAAAACCCACTCACCGCGGCACCGACCGCCGCTCGGGCGGCAATTCCCGCAAAGGAAAGTCCATCTTCACCGGCGTGCTGATCGGCGTCTCTGTCGGCGCTGTGCTCGCTGTCGGCGTGGCACTTTGGGTGACCGGCAACAATCCGTTCAAATCCGCCGCGTCCGGCCCGGATGCGGCGCCCACGTCGCCCGCCGCCGTCGAAATCGCGCCTTCAGCCACACCCGAGGCTGCAGCCACGCCAGAAACGGCGCCCAGCTTTGATTTCTACAAGGTGTTGCCGGGCGATGCGCCGGGCGAATTGCCGCAACCACCTGCCGCAGAGCAGGCCCAGACTTTGTATTACCTGCAGGCCGGCGCCTTTCAGAACGCGGACGATGCCGACAACCTGAAAGCCCAGCTGGCGATGTTGGGCGTCGAAGCTGAAATCCAGACCACCGAAGTGGCCGACAAGGGCATGTTTCATCGTGTGCGCGTCGGACCTTTTCACGCGCCAAGCGAAGTGGATTCCACCCGCAGTTTGCTGTCGCAGAACAATATCCCCGCCACGCTGGTCAAAGAAAACCCCGTTCCCCAGGAGAAGCCCTGATGTTTGCACGCACTCTGGCCTTATGCGCCGCCGCTGTACTGTCTGTTTCCGTTCTGTTTCAGCCCGCCCTGGCCGCTCCGGACGCGGTCTTCGAAGGCCACGACTACGTCACGGTCAAAGCGCCGCAGCCGGTTGCAACCGGCAACAAGATCGAAGTGCTGGAGTTTTTCTGGTATCGCTGCCCGCACTGCTTCCAGTTGGAGCCCAGCCTGCACACCTGGCTGAAAACCCTGCCCAAGGACGCCCAGGTTCGCCGTGTGCCGGCCGTGTTTCGCGATGACTGGATGCCTGCCGCCAAACTGTTCTATACCCTGGAGCAGATGGGGCAGATCGCGCGCCTGAATAGCAAGGTGTTCGACGCCTACAATATCGAGCAAATCAACCTCGACGACCCGGCTGTGCTGGGGCCGTGGATTGCGAAGCAGGGCGTGGACCGGAAAAAATTCGAGGCGATCTACAAATCGTTTTCCACCCAGTCCAAAGCCATGCAGGGCGGGCGCCTCGCAACGGCCTACGGCATTTCCGGCGTGCCCACTTTCATTGTCGATGGCAAGTATTTGACCGCGCAGTCGATGACGCAGACCGAAACGCGTTTGTACGAGGTGCTCAACCAGCTCATCGTCAAGGCGCGCGCCGAGCGTCGCAGCAAAAAGCCCGCGAAGTAAATCGGTTGCCAGAACATCGCCTCAAGGTCTTCATCACCGGCGCCAGTTCAGGCTTGGGCGCGGCGCTGGCACGACACTACGGCGCACAAGGCGCGCGGTTGGGCCTGGTCGGCCGCAATGCCGGGGCGCTTGCGGCCGTGGTTGAGGGCCTCGACGCCAGCCGCTATATCGCCGATGTGCGTGACGCCGCTGCCATGCGGGCCGCAGCGGAAGGCTTTTTGGCCGAAGTGGGTTGTCCCGATATCGTCATCGCCGCCGCCGGCATCAGCGTCGGTACGCTGACCGAGGAAGCGGCCGATGCGGCGGTTTTTCGCGCCGTGATGGACGCCAACGTGCTGGGGCTGGTGCATACCTTTGGGCCGTTCATCGCCCCGATGCAGGCGGCCAAACGGCCCGTCGGCGGGGTGCTGTGCGGCATCAGCAGCGTGGCCGGGGTGCGCGGTCTGCCGGGCGGCAGCGCCTATTCGGCGTCGAAAGCCGCTGCCACGGTGTATCTCGAAGCCTTGCGGCTGGAGCAGAAGCGCCACGGCATCGCCGTCGTGACCGTGGCTCCGGGCTATATCGACACGCCGATGACCCAAGTCAACCCTTACCCCATGCCGTTCAAGATGAGCGCCGCGACCGCCGCCGCCAAGGTGGCGCACTGCATTGCCAGGCGGCGCCCGCATAGCGTGATTCCCTGGCAGATGGCCGCGGTTGCGCCGGTGCTGGAATGGCTGCCGGTTCGGGTCTATGATGCGTTATTCGAAAAAGCGCCCCGCAAGCCGCGCGGCCTGCCAACCTGAACGGCCCGATAAATACACACGGAGATCTGATGCCCGGTCCTTTGAATATCATCCTGATCGATGACCATCCGCTGCTGCGCATGGGCGTGGCAGGCTACATCCAGCAAGAGCCCGACCTCGAACTGATTGCGCAACACGCCAATGCCGCCGAGTTGCGCGCCTGGCTTGAAGCGGGCAACCGCGCCGATGCCGCCCTGCTGGACCGTTCGCTGCCCGACGCCGACGGCCTCGACCTGGTGTCCGAACTGCGCGATCTCGGCATCAAGGTCATCATGCTCACCATTGCCGACTCCGACGAAGAAATCTCCGAAGCCATTTCATCCGGAGTCGACGGCTATGTCGTCAAGTCCAGCGAACCGGACCGCGTGCTCGCCGCCATCCGCAGCGTGTGCGAAGGCCAGAGCAGCTTTCCGCTCGCCATCATGCAAAAAATGGCGCGCGGCGAACTCAACGCCAACGCCCTGGCCGCGCTCACGGCACGCGAAATGGACATCGTCAATTACGTGAAGGAAGGCCTCTCCAACAAGGTTATCGCCTACAAGCTGACTCTGTCGGAAAACACCGTGCGCAATCACCTGCGCAACATCATGGAAAAGCTGGGCTTGAAGAACCGGGTGCAGGTCGCCACGCTGGCGCTGAAGGAAGACCACAAGCGGCATTGAACCGTATCCGTCGACGCGGCGCGGACTTTGACCGCGCCTGTGGGGCAAACCAATCCAACGGCGACCCGCGGGTCGCCGTTGGATTGGGGGTGTGGGTTTCTTGGCGTGGTTCGTTTTTGTCTCGAATATTTCGACGCGTATGGGGACGCATGACTCCGTCAGGCTGGATGATTATTCAACAGTAATGCGCGTCGTGGCTCGCGATGAGTTGCGACCCCGAATAAAAACGGCGGCCTCGATGGCCGCCGTTTTTATTCGGGTGGATCAGGCGATCAACGGACGCGACGGCGAACCATAAACCCCATCAAACCCAGCCCGGCCAGCATCAGGGCGTAGGTTTCGGGTTCGGGGACGGCGGTCACGCTGACGTTGTCCAGAATCAGACCCATGTTGTCGCCGCCGGCGTGGTCGAACGAGAGCCTGGACGACATGTCGCCCTGAACGGTGATGGAGCGGGTGATGTTCTGCCAGCCGGCGCTGGATGCCAGGGAGAACGTTTCGCTGAAATTGCCCAGCGCGACGTTGACGCTGTTGCTGTCGCCACGCTTCGAGCCGCCGAGGTCGAACGAAAGCAGGTAGGTGACGCCGGGATTCAAGGCAAAAGACGTCAGGGTCGTGATCTTGCCGGCGTTACGGCTGCTGCCGTCGAGGTCGAGGTAGTTGCCGTTGCCCGGGTAAAAGTCGAAATAACCGGTGCCGATCACGTCGATGCTGCCATTACTGACGGTCCAGTTAGATAGCGTGGTGTTCAGCT
>NCCT01000039.1 GCA_002279795.1 Hydrogenophilales bacterium 12-61-10 | reverse complement strand
CAATGCCGTCGCCAGCGAACCGAGCGCAAGCACTGCGGTTCGATCCTCGGCGTGCACCAGATTGGTGAATGACATATCAACAATGGGGCGGTCGATGCCTTCGGCGAGCAGACCTTCGATGAACGCCGTGTTGGCGTGGCGCACCCGGTCGCCGGCCAGGATCGCCGCAGGCAGGGGCAGGTGCGAGATCATGTCGAGTGCGGCGGCATCGGCGTCGCCGGCCGCGCGATCGTCGAGCGTCCCGGCCGGGCTCTGAAGATGCATCCGACCCACCGCCCACACGGCGGCGCCTGCTCCGGCGGCCAGCACCAGCAGCGTGGCACCCGGCCACCCACCCAGCGCGATCGCCACGATCGCGACCAGCACGAGGGTTCCCAGCCATGCCACCTGTAGCGTCCCCGCCATCGACCCTGCCTCCTCCGCCCGGTGCGCGCCTGGGCAATGTGTATCCGCTGTTCTTCACGCTGTGCGGTCTGTCGGTGATCGCAGCGATCGCCGGGGTCCTGATGCTGGGGAACACCCTGCTGTTCGGCATCGTCGCGGACGCGGGCACTGTTTCGCAAGCGACGGGCCATGCCCCGGCATCGGGTCGTGCCAGTCTGCTCCTGGTCCAGGCGGCCTGCCTCGCGCTGCTGCTGTTCAGCACGGCGGCCATCGTGCGCCTTGGCTGGAGCACGCTCGTGCGTCGCGCCGACAGCATCCTCGCGCGCCTGCCCGAAGGCGTGCGACCCGCCGGCGCCGACGAGATCGACCGGCTCGGCGCGGCGATCGGCGGCCTGTCCTGGCGCGCCACCACGCATCAGGTCGACGCCGCCAACCAGCGTCGACTGACGGCAGAACTGGCCACCGGAAACACGCTGTCGCTCGATTGCCTGCAGCAGATCGCGGAGCTGCTCGTGGCGGCACCGCCGTCGGCCTTCACGCTCGGGAAGGCGCTGCAGTCGCTCGAGCTTGCGCTCGGGGTCGACTGCGCCGGACTGCGGCTGTCATCCCCGGCACGCAACGCGCTGCGATGCGAAAGCCTGATCACGACCCGCGGCGTGCCGGTGGCCCTCACCGAGGACGGCAGCGACGCCGGCGACCCGTCGATCGCCGTGCGCCTGCATCGTTCCAGCGACGGCCGCTCGGTGCGTTCGCTCACCGTCCCGTTGCGACGCGGGGAGGAAACCATCGCGGTGCTCGCCGTGCAGGCCGGCGAAGCGTTTCACTTCGATCCGCTGCGGATCCAGCTCACCCGCTTGGCCGCGATGCAGATGTCGCTGTCGGTATCGGGCATCAGCCACGAGCGCGAGGAGCGTCGCGGCGCCCTGCTCGAGGAACGCGCAGCCATCGCCCGCGAGCTGCACGACGAACTCGGCGCATTGTTGACGGCCGCCAAGCTCGATTCCGACTGGATCGAGCGCAAACTGCCGGAGGAAACCCGGGCGCTGGTGGCGCACCGGCTGGCGCGTCTGCGTCAGTCGCTTGCCAGCGGAATTGCGCTCAAACGCCGCATCACCAATGACCTGCGCCCCGCCCTGCTGTTCGATCTCGGGCTGATCGAGGCATTACGGGTGCTGGCAGGCGAGTTCAACCAGGGGGACGAACTTGTCCTGAATCTCGACCTTCCCGAGAATGAGACCCAGTTTGCAGAAGACGTGGCGCTCAGCGTGTTCCGGATTGTTCAGGAGGCGCTGACCAATATCCGCAAATATGCGCACGCAAAACAGGTCGACATCACATTGCAGATTCAGGCTGGCGTCATCGACCTGACGATCAAGGACGATGGCGTGGGGTTCGATACCGCGCAACTCAAGCTGGGGCGCCATGGACTGGCCGGAATCAAACATCGTGTGTTCGCCCATGGCGGCAAGCTGACCATTCAGTCCTCGGCAAGCGGTACGACCCTGCACGCAGAGGTTCCTCTATTGCCTGCCACCTGAGCGCAAGCCCTGTCCGGCCTGCTGGGCCAATCAGGCTCAGGACTCCAGACGCGCAGCGGCAGCCTGCTCGATGTATTGCACCAGTTCACGAGTATTGAGCGACTTGTCATAAAACGCATCGCAGCCCAGGCGGATACAGCGCTGCTGCATGCTGGCGTGGGAATAGTTGGTGAGTACCACCTTGAGGGGTGAGCCATAGCGTTCAGGCTCAGCCTGCAACGCTGCCAGCACACCGATGCCGCTGCCTTGCCTGAGTTCGATATCAATGATGACCAGCTCGACCGGAAACTGCTCCATGTGCAGCAAGGCATCCGCTTCAGTGTCGACGCAGCCGCGGTAATCGATGCCGTCGATTTCCCCCAGAATGCCTTCCATCAGTTCCTGTAGCAGCAAGGAGTCTTCGATCAACAGGACTTTGAACATGGCACGTAAAAACGGGATCCGGGCTGTCTCCCCATCAGGGCAAACAGGATTACTCAGTGATAAGGCCATGACGCATGGCATAGGTGGCCAGTTCGGCATTGCTCGCGACATTGAGCTTTTCGGTGAGACGGGAACGATACGTGCTGATGGTCTTGACGCTCAAGTTGAGCTCGCGCGCGATATCCGAAACCGACTCACCGCGCGCCAGCCGCAAGAAAACCTGCAGTTCGCGATCGGACAAGCCCTCGTGCAAGACAACGCTGCGCTCGCCGCTCATCTCGTCGGCCAGCAACTCCGCCGTGCGCTCGGAAACATAACGGCGACCCTGCGAGACGATGCGGATGGCACGCAGCAATTCGTCTGCTTCGCAGTCCTTGCATAGATAGCCATTGGCGCCATTGCGCATCATCGCCAGCGCATAGCTTTCCTCCGGAAAACCGGTGAGGATCAGCACCTTGAGATCGGGATAGCGCTGGCGTACCGAACGCAGCACATCCACCCCGCTCTTTCCTGGCAAGGAAATATCGAGCAACAACACATCGCATGGCAGGGTGCGTAACTGCGCCAGCGCATCGTCGCCATTGCCCGCTTCAAAACTGATCTGGATCGATGCGTCCTCGCTCAGCAACTCGCGAAACCCGGTCCGCACAATCTGGTGATCGTCGACGATGGCAACCTGAATCATGCAGCGACTTTCTCGGTCCGACCGCGAAGAATCCCCTTGCACGCGCTCACGGTTACCGCCCCCGAGCCAGATTAACGACGAACGTGACGATGGCCATCACCAGAAAAACCACAAACAACACTTTGGCGATGCCCGCCGCGCCCGCTGCCAGTCCCGAAAAACCGAGGACCGCGGCAATCAGCGCGATGACAAAAAATACAATGGCGTACTGCAACATGGTGTTTCTCCTTGAATGATGAGCATGAAGCCGACAACCGGCTTCATGCGCCCAGATGGGTGGCTACGCTTGGAGCTTAAACCAGCAAGCCATTCTGTCTATCAGTCGTTGCCTAGGTGCCTGTCAGACAACACCGACACGCAACACATAGCAGCGATCAGGCCTGCGCTACTTGATGGCCTTGACAGCCAGCAAGCCCATTACAAGGAACACCACGAACAGGGCAACGGCAATATAGAACAGGATTTTGGCGATGGCCGCTGCGCCCGACGCGATGCCGCCAAAACCGAACAGTGCGGCGACCAGCGATATAACGAAAAAGATCAAGGCCCATTTGAGCATGACAGAGACTCCCGACAGTGGACAAAGAAAACAGGTGTTGCGCCGCACGAAAAAAAACTGTGGGCGCAGAGCCAGCATCCTTGATCCACCCGGGTGTGTCCGTCGGACAGCGGCACGAACAATCCGCGCCCAGGCCTTGTTGTGTTGTAGGACATGTCTGACGCATCCGTCCAGCGAACCGGTGTCGGAGGACGCCTACACACAGGCAGTGTATCGGCGGACACCTGCGCATGGCGTTCTCTCATAGGCGCCGTTTGCTGCGATGGATACGATGGAATCCATGCAAGCACCTCAAGGCTTGCATGACTTTCTAAACTCAGGAGAACCCGATGGAAACCACCGCTTTTACCAAACCCGTCCAGACCCTTGCCAACGATATCCAGAACAGCGCGACCGTCGAGAACGCCAGGCAGTCAGCCGAAGAAGTGCGCGCCAGTGCCGAAGACATGATGGCGCGCAGCAGCCAGGCACTGCGTCAGGGCGCAACCCGGGCACGCGAAGCGCTGTCCCACACCACGGACCAGGCCGCGCACTATGTGCAGGATCAGCCGCTCAAATCCCTGCTCATGGCCGCAGCAGCCGGCGCCGCGATTGCCCTGCTCGCCGCGGCCCTGAGCAATCGCCACGGCCATCATTGAATGAGCGGCCGTCAAGCTGCGGGAGCGGATCGATGCTGTCGCCGCTGATTCGTCTGCTCATCAGCGAGCCGGGGCTGCTGCTCGGCCATGCTGCGGGATATGCCGCTGTCATCCGGCAGGATGCAAGCGGCTGGCCGACCCGCCTTAAACTGCGTATCGGCTGGTTGCTGGTGCTGGCGGCCAGTGGCCTGCTGGGCATCGCGCTGGCCGGGGTCGGGCTGATGCTGTTTGCCGTGACCGGGGTGCAGCACTGGTTGCTGTGGGCGGTACCGGGCTTGCCGCTGGTCATCACGCTGGTTGCAGCGCTGAAACTGGCTCAGGCGCCACCGACCCATCCCTCGTTTGCCCGCGTCCGCACCCAGTTGTGCGAGGACATCAAACTATTTGGCGACGAACTACAGGAGCCTGCCGTCAGGCATGCCGAACCATGAACCCAGACACCACGGCCCCCGAGGGGGCGCCCGAAGCCGGCGGATTCGATCCGGACACCGCCATGCCACTCGATGCGGAAGCCCGGCTCGAACGCAATCGCGCCATCTTGCGCCAGCGGCTTGAGCGTCCGGAGGCCAGGCCGCGCGACGGCATGCTGGGCGAAATGGGCGGCATCGCGGCGCCTCTGGTGCGTCAATGGGTGCGCCAGCACCCCTACGCCGGTTTGGGCGGCGCGGCCCTGGCAGGCGCGCTGCTGGTTCGCTGGAAACCGTGGCGTGGCTTGACCGGGTCGCTGCTGGCCGGACTGCTGATGCGCAAGGCGCTCAATACTTCACTGCATTCAGGTGGACACGCGCTGAACTGGTTGCTGGATGCGGCCCGCAATTCACAGTCGTCAACACGCAAGCCGTGAACCCCACGCCTTGAACCCAAGGAGAATTCGATGAAAACCCTGATAGTGGGACGATTTGAACGCTACGACCAAGGTGAAGCCGCCGCGCTTGCCCTGCAGCAGGCAGGCTTTTCGGCGGACGAAATGAGCCTGTTCTATATCAACCCGCAAGGCCAGCACGACCTGCATGCGCTCGGCGGCGACGAAGATGAATCTGCGGGTACGCATCATGCCGGCTCTCGTGCGGTTGCCAGTGCGGCAGGCGGCGTCGGGATCGGCGGAATGATCGGGCTGGCCACGCTGCCGTTGCTGGGGCCAGCCGGGCCGCTGCTGGGTGCGGCGGTGGGCGCCTATACCGGATCGCTGGTGGGTGCGCTGGGCGGGATGAAACAGTCTGAAGAAGCCGCCGGCGAGATCGCTGCCCGCAACGCAAACACCCTGCCGCCCCCCGAGCCCGCCATCGGGCCGGACGCCGAAATTGCTGCCCCCTCTAGTGCCAGCGAAGTCGCTGCGCGACAACCCGGCGTGATGCTCGCGGTCGCCGTCGCCACGGCAGGACAACGCGCCGATGCCGAAACCATACTGGGGCGCCATGCGTATCAGGTCGAGCAATCCGAAGGCGACCTGCGTAACGGCGACTGGATCGATTTTGATCCGCTGGCAACGCCTGGGCAGACCGGATAACCCCTGCATGCAAGCCTGCACTGACATTCACAGCGCGCGTCGCCAGCCAGGTCCGGTCCGCAGCAACCTGTCGATTCAGGCCAGGGGCCGGCACGCAGCCTCGCGACTGGATTCCGGCCGAGACCGGTTTCCCGGCTTCGAAATCAAATGCAGAAAGCCATGAAGGTGAAACTGGCGCGCTTGATCATGAGCTTGAGCATGGCCATGCCGATGCTGTCGGCGCAGGCCGAGGTAACGGGTGCCGCGCTCGCGCAGCAAGGCGCGCCAAGCGTTCCGGCCTGCCTGAGTTGCCACGGAGCGCGCGGCGAGGGCCTGGCGGCGGCCGGATTTCCGCGGCTGGCCGGACAGCCGGCTGCGTATCTGGAGAAACAGCTGCGCGCTTTTGCAGGCGGGCAGCGCGTCAACCCGCAGATGCAAGGCGTCGCAAGCGCACTGGACGACAGCCAGATCCGTGCTGTTGCGGCCTACTACGGCAAGTTGCCCGGCTGGCAAGCTGCGCCATCGGCAAACCCCGCAGCCGCAAACCCCGCAGTCGCAGCCCCCGAAGCCTGGAAACGCGGCCAGAAACTGGCCATCCGGGGCAATTGGAACAAGGAGATTCCGGCCTGTTTCGCCTGCCACGGCCCCGCCGGAGCGGGCGTTGCGCCGCATTTTCCTGCGTTGAGCGGACAGCCGGCGGCCTACACCCGCAGTCAGTTGAAGGCATGGCAATCGGGCACACGCACGCATGACCCGCAAGGCCTGATGAAATCCGTTGCATTGCGGATGAGTCCAGCAGAAATCGACGCGGTCAGCGCCTACCTCGCCAATCCCTTACCCATGAGCCGGGAGGAACGATGAACACGCGCATGCAGCAGTGGCTGGCAAACCAGAAAGTCACTTCACGTTTTCATCCGTCCTGGATCCTGATGGTAGTGGGCGCCTCGCTGGCGATCGGGTTGCTGATGTGGCTACTGAGCACAGCCGTGTTTCGACATGAAAGCCCGTCGCCTGCTGGGCCCGCGTTGCCAGCATCGGCACAGCACCTGCCGGCGAGCGAACAGCAGCCGTCTGCCGCAGCAACCGAGCCGGCCCACCCCGCAGCCGAGATCACCCGCGCCGGCTTCAGCCCGCCCGACGCCGACGCTATTCCGGACACCGAATTCGGTGATGCCGTCCGGCTCGGGCGCGCCATCTTCACCGACACCCAGACCTACGCCAAAGCCTATGTCGGCAATGGCCTCAACTGCGTCAACTGCCATCTCGACGCCGGCAGAAAAGCCGACTCCGCGCCGCTGTGGGCGGCGTATGGCCTGTTTCCGATGTTTCGCGACAAAAACCAGAAGGTCAACACTTACGAAGACCGGCTCGCGGGCTGTTTCCGCTTCAGCATGAACGGCCGCGCACCCGCCTACGGCAGCAAGGAATTCGTCGCCCTGATGAGCTACAGCTACTGGCTCGCCAGCGGTGCCCCGATCGGTGCTGAACTGGCCGGACGCGGTTACCCCAAATTGCCGCCGCCGCAGCAAGCGCCGGATCCAGCGCGCGGCAAACAGGTATTCGACACGCAGTGCGCCATCTGTCACGGCGCCGACGGCCTGGGCACGCGGGTCGGCGCGCGCTATGCATTCCCGCCGCTTTGGGGCCCCCACTCATTCAATGCCGGTGCGGGGATGACCCAAATCAAGAATGCTGCGGGCTTCATCAAGGCCAACATGCCGTTGGGCCAGGGCAATACGCTGAGCGACCAGCAGGCGTGGGACGTCGCCAAATACATGACCAGCCAGCCGCGGCCGGCGGATCCCCGGCTCGGTCGCTTATGATCGCTATCCTCTGCGCCCGGACGCCTGGCCTCACGCGGTAACGGATTCCAAACCTTGCGACTCGCCTCCATGCCCCCTCTCCTGCTGATTCTGCTGACCCTGGCGGTTGGCGTTGCCGTCACGGTGATTGCGCTGAACTTCACCACCGGTGAAAAGAAAATCGAACGCGTCATCGAGCAGCGCTACGCCGTCGACGACCCCCAGTTTCTGCGTGCCATGGGTGCCCTGCTCGGCCCGGCGCTGGTGCCCGGCAATCAGGTCGAGACGCTGGTCAATGGCGATGAAATCTTTCCGGACATGCTGCGGTCGATCCGCGGCGCGCAAAAAACCATCACCTTCGAGACCTTCATTTACTGGACCGGCGATATCGGCAAGTCGTTTGCCGATGCGCTCAGCGAACGCGCCCGGTCCGGCGTGCGCGTTCACGTACTGCTCGACTGGGTAGGCAGCGTCAAGATGGAAGCCACATATCTCGACCAGATGAAAGCCGCCGGGGTCAAAATCCAGCAATATCATCCGCTGCGCTGGTACAACCTGGCGCGCATGAACAACCGCACCCACCGCAAGCTGCTCGTGATCGACGGCAAGGTCGGCTACACCGGCGGCGTCGGCATTGCCGAACAGTGGACCGGCGACGCGCAGGACCCGGACCACTGGCGCGACCTGCATTACCGCGTCGAAGGTCCGGTGGTGGCGCAAATGCAGGCAGCGTTCATGGACAACTGGATGAAAACCAGCGGCGTGGTCCTGCACGGCAGCGATTATTTTCCCGCCCTTGCCCCGCGCGGCGACCAGGCGGCGCAAATGTTCAAAAGCTCGCCCAACGAAGGCAGCGAAAGCATGCGGTTGATGTATCTGCTGGCGATCAACGCCGCGCAGCACAGGCTGCGCATCGCCAATGCCTATTTCGTGCCCGACGACCTGACGATCGCCACCCTGGTGGAAGCCGCCAGGCGCGGCGTCGACATCCAGGTGCTGGTACCGGGAACCGACATCGACACCGAACTGGTGCGCAAGGCTTCGCGCGCACGCTGGGGCAAGCTGCTGCAAGCCGGGGTGCGCATATATGAATACCAGCCGACGATGCTGCACTGCAAGCTGATGGTGGTCGATGATTTATGGGTGTCGGTCGGCTCGACCAACTTCGACAACCGATCGTTTCGCCTCAACGACGAGGCCAACCTGAACGTTTACGACCGTGCCTTTGCGCATCGGCAAAATGCCATTTTCGACGACGATCTGCAGCACGCAAAAGCCTACGACTACGCCCGCTGGGAACGCCGTCCGTGGACCGAAAAGCTGGCCGAACACGGCGCCGCGCTGCTGCGTTCGCAACTCTGACAGCAGCCTTGCTGGCGCTCAGAAAGCAGGCTTTGCAGCATCGAACGCAATCACGCTGACGCGGCCATCGCCTTCCAGATAACTTTGCTTCAGCTTGCTCAGCGCATCGATGCCCGTTTCGCGCAACGGGTTCATCAGTTCATCGACGCTGATCATTTCCTGTCATAGATTGCGCCGGATTCCCTTGTTACCCAGGGAAGATTTCCGTCCAGTCACGATTCAAATCGAGGAGAAAATCATGCGTGCAGCCCACCGTTTTACGCACCTGAACGCAGCAGCCGCCCTGCTGCTGGCAAGCACCGCAGGCATAGGCGCAGAGGCGTTATTTCCCGCCATCCCCGGCTAAGGCGGGATCCACTCCCTGCCCAGTGCAGCCGTGCCTCCCGACAAGCAGCTGCGCTCTAAGCTGCTGTTCAACATCACCCAACCTTCAACCGATCCCGCCAAGCCCAACCCCAGCCTGGAGAAAGTGGCGCGCGCACTCAGACCACGCTCGCCATATTGCAGCTGTGGGGTTATGCCCTGATTTCGGATTGATCGGGGACAACGACCATGCCGCTGACTATCACTATTGGATGAAAGTCAGCAGCCGGGTTGAACCCTTGAACTTGAGGCGGAAAAAACCTCATGGCCTGCCACGTCCATGACTTTTCAAGCCCGCCCTGAGCGCGACTGCATGCCCACTCGCTAAGAAGGCATTAACCGCCCAGTCCGCCGCCGGGAAAGTAGCCCTGCTTCGCCCTGTCAGCCTCGGTGAGGCGCCATTGAGGCACAGGAAGGCGGTGCCGTTGTCTTCCAGACTCGTCAGATTGAGATCGGGCGCGGACCGCCCCACCACTCCAAACGCTTGCCCCCGGTTGGCCGGTGCCGCTGGTCAGGTGTTCCAGCCCCATTTGGCGAATATCCTGGCGCCGGCCGGCGAGGCCAGAAAATCAATGAACTGTTGCGCCGAGGCCTTGGTCTTGCCCTGGGTTGTCAGCACCACGCCGGTGTCGCGGTAAATGGCATACTCAGGCTCGATTTTCACGCTGTCGGCCAGCGTGGGATTGGCCACCTGCCAGATATTCCAGATCAGCCAGGCATCGATGTCCGGTGTATCGATCCATTGCTGGCGCGCTTCAGCACTGTTCTTGGCAAAGCCCACGATATTGCTGCGCAAGCGCTTGACGGTATTGATGTCGCCTTTGCGCCCGGCCATGTCTTCCCACACGCCGTTCTGACCCGCGCCGTTCACCACCAGCACCTTGACGCCAGGCACCAGCAGGCTCTTGAGTCCCTTGATCCGTTTGGGGTTGCCCGGACGCACCAGGATTGCCAGTGGCCGCAGGTAGAGCGGGCGCACCTCCCCTGCGTCGACTCGGCCTTCCAGCGCCAGAACGAAATCGCTCATCATCGTTTCGGATCCGCTAAAGACCACATCGGCATTGCTTTTGGCCTGGTCGATCCACTTTGGTGTCGGGCCGGCCGTCACTTCAACCTTATGGCCCGATTGCTTCTCGAAAGCCGCTGCCGCTTCTTTCATCGCCGGGGCCGGGCCACCGGGACCGTATACGTGCAACAGGTCCTGTGCGTGCAGCGAGCCCGACAAGGCGAGCGCCCCGATCAGGATGGAAAAAATGCCATGGTTGAATATTTTCATCGACTCACTCCTATCTTGCAGGGATTCATAAAGGGTTCGAGGGCTGCCGTCTTGAGGCAGCTTCGAGCAGGCTTGCACAGCGCACCATTGAACCATTATCCACAGACGATCCCTCGTATCTGTCAGCGGATGCGGTGGGTTAACGTAGGTGAAGTCTCAAATTGTTCTCGCGACCCGGTTCATCGCGCACCCCAGCGGCCCTGTTTGGACTCTGTTCGGATGCGTGCAAGCAGAAAAATCCTACACGGATACAAGCTGGGCGCTGATAAGAGAAATTTTCATCCGGATGAAAATGCAATGGCGTAGGACATGTACATGAATACGCTCACCCCACTCAAGGAGAAAACCGATGAACTCACTGAAACTCACCTCCATCGCCCTGGCGTCCGCGCTGGTGCTGCTCACTGCCTGCGATCAGAAAGGCACTGACACCACAACAGGCCAAAAGCTCGACAACACGATCGCTGAAGGCGAGCAAGAAAGCCGCGAAGCCGGTGCCTATGTCGAACAGAAAACGGAGCAGACCGTACAGGTGGTCGATGATGCAGCCATTACCACTGCGCTGAAAGCCAAGCTGGTTGCCGACGATGAACTCAAGGCGCTCGACATCAATGTCGATACGGTTGGCGGCGTCGTGACGTTGACGGGCATGGCGCCCAGCGCAACCGCCAAGGATCGCGCCACCGAGATCGCCAACACAGTCGATGGCGTCAACACCGTGAACAACAACCTGACGGTGCAATAAGACCGCCCGGATTGCGGAGTAACAGCCGACCCCTACAGACCCGTTTTCGGGTGTTTGGGGTCAGGCCCGCTTTGATCAACAGCGTGGCAGGCGTGCAGTCGATCAGCGCTACGCCCCGGCTCATTTCGCAACGCAGTGGCAGCGTGCTGCGCAGGGTCTGCCTGGATCGCTTGAGCGTTATTTCAAGGCAGCTTGCAGCCAGTAGCGTTTCGGCCTCGACCGGGTCGATCGCCACGCCTGCTGCCGCCCGATCTTGCAGCGCATGCTGTCTCCCTGCGGAAGCAACCCGGGGCCAGGTACCGGCGGGGCAAGGCGTGTGGCGCCTCTGCCGGCTTGGCGGGACTAGGCATGCGCGACCGGCTCCTCGCACGGTGCCAGGTCATCCCGCGCGTAGCCGGGGTTGTCCGCCACGCCGATCAGGCGCGGCACGTTGGGCGTGACGCACGGCACTGTCGCATGCTGGCGCAGATAGGCCTCGACGGTTTCCCATACCGGCTCACCGTGGCCCTGCGCCGTGCCCACGCCCCAGCGCGCGACCTTGTAGGACGTGTTGGCGTTGAGGATTGCGCCGTTCAGGCGCAGGTCGCTGATCCGCGCGCCCATTTTCGCTGCGGGCTCGCACGTGTACGTGAGGCCGCCGGTGCGCAGCATGTCGCCGCCCTGATGCTGGTAGGGATCGTTGTTGAACAGCTTGTCGCAGAGCTTTTCCAGCGTCGCGTGGATGTCGCTGCCGCTCATCAGCGCCACCGACGTGTCGGGGTAGGTGATCGCAGTCTGCTCCATCAGGTGCTCGCGGGTAATCGTCTGTCCCGGCAGCAGCGTCGTACCCCAACGAAAACCCGGGGAGAACGCAATTTCGGCATCGTTGACCTGCATCAGCGCCTCGACGATCAGTTGATCCCATGAACCATTGAAATTGCCGCGCCGGTAGAGCAGTTGCGGGCTCACGGCGATCGGCTGCGCGAGCTGTTCCCGATACGGCGCGCGGGCACGGTCGATCGTCGCCTGCATGGCCGCGTCGGCAGGCAGCAACTCGGAAAACACCGGCAGCAGGCGATAGCGGAAGCCATCGATGCGACCCTTTTTCACATCGAAATCGACCACTGCCAGAAACTTTCCGTGCGAACCGGCGTTGCTGACCAGCGTCTTGCCGCCCGGGTTGGCGACCACGCTCGGCACCGGCACGCCGTCATGGGTGTGGCCGCCGAGGATGAGGTCGATGCCGCAGATCCGGCTGGCCAGCTTGAGGTCGATGTCCATGCCGTTGTGCGACAGCAGCACGACGACTTGCGCGCCCTGCTTGCGCGCCGCGTCGACCACGCCCTGCAGGCGCGCTTCGTCGATGCCAAAGTCCCAGTCGGGAGTGAATTGCTGGCCATTCGCCCACGGCGTGTACGGAAACGCCTGGCCGATGATCGCGACCGGAATGCCGTTCTGTACACGCATCACGTACGGCGCGAACACCGGCGTATCGCTGTCGGCGTGAACGATGTTCTGGGCGACGAACGCGACCTTGTCCTTGAAGTCATTCTCCACCACGTGCTGCACGCGCGCCGCGCCGTGGGTGAATTCCCAGTGCCCGGTCATGATGTCGACGCCGAGTTCGAGCGCGGCGTCGACCATGTCCTGGCCGGCGGTCCACAGCGCGGTCGCCGAGCCCTGCCAGCTGTCGCCGCCGTCGAGCAGCAGCGCGTGCGGCCGGTCCGCCTTCAGGCGTTTGACCAGCGTGGCGAGATGGGCAAAGCCGCCGACCTTGCCGAACACGCGCGCAGCCTGCTCGAACCCGAGATGAGTCAAGGCATGCGCTTCACGGCTGTCCGGGACAATGCCGAAAGCGTGCAGTAGCGCTTCGCCAACCTGATGCGGAGGGCAACCGGTTGCCGCTCCGACACCGAGGTTGATGCTCGGCTCGCGGTAGTAAATGGGCAGCAGCTGGCCATGGCAATCGGTAAAGTGCAACAGGCTGACATTGCCATACGTGGGAACGTCGTAAAACGCTTGTGCAGGGTTCATTTCAGGCTCCTTTTGACTTCGTGTGCCATCCACCGAAAGCGGCATGCCGCCCGCCCTCTCAAGCCGTGCGACCTGCGTCATCGATCAAGCGAAAACGGAAAAATCTCCGTAACACACCCGGTTTTGACCGCCCGTTCATCCTAACCGCCTGCGGCCAGGACGAAACCCGGTTTCAGCACTTTCAGACATGTCTGACACCGAAGTAGGACAAATCGCGGCTGCCAATTTCCACCGCTTTGCCCATCATTCATCCCACATTAACGATTTTCCATATTGCCGCGTAACCGGCATGGATAGACCAGGTTGTGCTGCCAGCAGCAGCCCCTGCACACAGGACAAGAACATGAACCCGACCGCCGTGGAAGACCTGAACTCCCTTTTTGACCCAGATGGTTTCTTTATCGACTCCGAACAGTGGGATCTCGCGCTGGCGCAGCGCATCGCGCATTCCGAGGGCATGGGTGAGATGGATGACTTGCAGCAGGAACTGCTGCTGACCTTGCGCGATGAATTCCACAAGTTCGACGCAGTCACCGCCTTGAGCCATATCTGCCACCTCAATGGTCTGGACGCGGATTGCCTGCACCAGCTGTTCCGCTCCCCGCGTCAGGCATGGCGTCTCGCCGGCCTGCCCAATCCGGGTGAAGAAGCCAAGGCCTACCTGGCCTGAATCCAGCCGATCACGGCAACGACACGACACCCAAACAAGGCGCCCCATGACCCCCCTGAATCTGGAGATTGAACGCTTTCCGGCAGCCTGTTCACCAGTGGCTTCCTGCCGTTGCAGCACCCGAATCAACCCGAACGCGGGCTGATTTTTACATCCTTAAAAGTAAAGAGGTTAATCAAATGAAAAAACACCTGATGCTGACTGCCTGCCTGCTCTTGACCCCGTATCTGGCCACGGCCGCCAACGAGCCTGCCGCTACCGAAAAACCCATGGTGCACGACGGCGACGCCAGCAATACCGGCATCAACAAGCGTGACCGCGACGACAACACCCTGACCCCGATGGATCAGATGAATAACCCGGCTGATTTGAAAATCACCCAGGAAATTCGCCAGGCGCTGATGAAGGACGAATTTTCGATGGATGCCAAGAACATCAAGGTCATCACCCGCAATGGGGCTGTGACCCTGCGTGGCCCGGTCAAGACGGCGGCCGAACGGGAAAGCATCAGCGCCCTGGTCAAAGCCATGCCGGGCATCAAAAGCATCGACAACCAACTGCAAGTCAAATAATTTTTAAAAGGAAACCATCATGTCAAAAACCGTCATCTGTCTCGCCAATACGGAAGCTCAAGCCGAAGTCATTGTTCAACGTGTGAATGAAGCCGGCATTCCCGTCAGCGACGTGTCCGTGCTGTTTCCCGACAAAACCGGCAGCCGTGATTTTGCCCACGAGCACAACACCAAGGCGCCGGAAGGCACCGCCATTGGCGCCAGTGCTGGCGGAGTAGCGGGTGGCGTGCTGGGTCTGCTGGCCGGCATCGGCGCGCTGGCCATTCCGGGCGTGGGACCGTTCATTGCGGCCGGCCCGATCATGGCAGCCCTCAGTGGTGCAGCCGTTGGCGCAACCCTCGGCGGCATCGCCGGGGCGCTGGTCGGCATGGGCATTCCCGAGTTCGAAGCCAAGCAATACGAATCCAAGATCAAGGAAGGCAACATCCTCATCTCGGTACATGCCCGTGATGGCGACGTGGTCGACCGGGTCAAGGCCATCATGAAGGAAGCCGGTGCGGAAGACATCACCAGCACCGGTGAAGTCAGCGTGGATGACGACGAGCGCATGCCTGGCAACGCCCAATCCCTCTAATCAATCTGTCATTCATCCGGTCGCTCAAGCGCCGGATTCTTTAACTTGGAGAACATCATGGGTAAATACCTGATTGCATGGCTGCTGGGCGTTCCTGGCGTGATTTTGCTTATTTTTTTCCTGTTTTTTTAGTCCGTTAACCCATCCCGGTACAGAGGAGCAAAACGCCATGGCGACGATTCAACCCAAAGATGCCTGCGACCTGCTTGACGACGATCACAAGGCCGTCAAGAAAATGTTCAAGGCCTATGCCGAACTGATTGAGCCGCCCGGCAGCAAGAAAAAACCGGCGCTCGAAAAGAAGCGCGCGCTTGCCAACACCATCTGCTTCGAATTGACGGTGCATACGCAACTCGAGGAAGAGATTTTCTATCCGCCGGTGCGCAAGGCGATCAAGGACGCGTTGTTGATGAACGAGGCCGAAGTCGAGCACGACGGCGCCAAGGCCTTGATTGCGCAGATTCAGGGCATGGATCCTGCTGACCCGATGTACGACGCGAAAGTCACGGTGCTAGGTGAATACGTCGATCACCACGTCAAGGAAGAACGTACCGAGATGTTCCCCAAGGCACGCGCCAGCAAGGTGGACCTGGTGAAAATGCGCGACGCCTTGCATGCACGCAGAATCGAACTGACAGCGGATACCGGATCGCTGGCCTGATCCATTAACTCGACATCAGGGAGACAACATGACAAAAAGCAAACGCAATCTGGGAGCAGGGCTAACCCTGGTCAGCGGCGCGCTGATCGCCGCACTGGCGATCGCCGCCGAACCCAACCTGCAACCGACCAGCTATATGCCGGTCGATATCAAGGAAAGCTTCGCGTCGACCATGGCGCGCATGAAGGCCGGGAAGCCTGCTGTCGAGGCGCGCCAGAAAGCGCTGCTGGAAAAACGCTACGACCTGTCCAACCGCCCGGCCGCCGGCGTCACCATGTCGCGCGGCAAGCCTGTCCAGGAAGGCGTGCGCACCCGACTGCCGCGCGGCATCAAGGACTCGCCGCCCGACCTGCACGATGGCCGCCTGCTCACACTCGACGACACGGTTGAGGTTTTCAACCTGAGCTCGAAACCCGGCTGACCGCAACCGAGAAGAAAGACCTGGTCGCCTTCCTGCGCCAGCTCTGACAGATTGGCGTCGGCGGGTCTGACGCCTGATTGATATACCTGCCTGACAAGGCTATCGAGGAGCATTACATGAGCAAATCAAAATCCCCCAAGGATGAAATCAACGTTGGCGCTGGCGGCGAATGGCACCAGACCGCAGGCGGCAAACACTCGCCGCTGACGACCAATCAGGGTCTGGTCATCGCCGACAACCAGAATTCGCTGAAGGCCAATCCGAACGGGCCGACGCTGCTGGAAGATTTCATCCTGCGCGAGAAGATTTTCCACTTCGACCACGAGCGGATTCCAGAGCGCATCGTGCATGCGCGCGGCACCGGCGCACATGGCTACTTTGAGCTGACGCACTCGCTGGCAAAGTACACGACGGCCAAAATCCTCACCGAAGTCGGCGAAAAAACCGAGCTGTTCACGCGCATCTCTACGGTGGCAGGCGGTTCGGGGTCGGTCGATACGCCGCGTGACGTGCGCGGCTTTGCGGTCAAGTTCTATACCAAGGAAGGCAATTGGGATCTGGTCGGCAACAACATTCCAGTGTTTTTCATCCAGGATGCGATCAAGTTCCCCGACCTGGTGCACGCCGCCAAAATGGAACCGGATCGCGCGTTTCCACAGGCGGCGACTGCGCACGACACGTTCTGGGATTACATTTCGCTGACGCCGGAAGCCATGCACATGGTGATGTGGATCATGTCCGACCGCACCATTCCGCGCTCGCTGCGCATGATCGAGGGTTTCGGCATCCACAGTTACCGGCTGCTCAACGAACAGGGCGAGTCGACCTTCGTCAAATTCCACTGGCGTCCAAAACTGGGCCTGCAATCGACGATCTGGGATGAAACGGTGAAGATTTCCGGCGCCGATCAGGATTTTCACCGGCGCGATATGTTCGAGGCGATCGAGGCAGGCAACTTCCCGGAATGGGAATTTGCCGTGCAACTGTTCACCGAGGCCGAAGCCGAGGCCTTTCCGTTCGACCACCTCGACCCGACCAAGCTGATCCCC
>NCCT01000038.1 GCA_002279795.1 Hydrogenophilales bacterium 12-61-10 | reverse complement strand
GTTGTCCATAAAAGCCTAATTTCACAGGGAATAAAGAAAATGCCTGTCGTATTTCCACATGCCAACAACTTCCAGATTTCCGACGCAATTTTTCGCCAAGCTTGGGCAGATATTCTTCGAGACCATGACCACAATAATCAGGGGCCGGACCTACCTCGTTTGCGCTCAATATGGCCTCTAGCAAGAATTGAAGAGGAGGGTTACCAACTTAGTCTTGAGTACTTGCTCAGAAAACTTGTTCCACGTGTCTACCAGACCACAGCGCAAGCGACCCAACGGTTTCTGGCAGCAAACAACCACATCGTCACACCCACGCCCGAGACAGTAGTTAATCCAGCTACTACTGTACATGTTCAGGGTGTTCGCCTTTTACCTGCGGCGTTGACAATGGATCGAGCACAACTCTCGGCAGATCCGGATCCAGTGCGAATCGTTAATCCAGCTACTGGGCGGATGCGGAGGGTTGCGGGATTGCAACCTGCGCCTGCTGCGTTGACAATGAATCGAGCGCAATTTTTGGCAGATCCAGATGTGGCAGGTTTTTTGAATTTTTTTTCACAGTGCCTGCACAACTTAGAAGTTGACTATCAATCTAATTACACCCATATCCACCACGCAGATAGACATTTCCATGTGACAGGCGTTACCGCCGCACACGCCAGCTACGCATGGCCAGGAAAAAACACATTCATTGACCCACCGCATCCATCAATATACGACTGGATCACAACCTCTGGGTTCTTGGGCATGGCAAGGACTGCGTTACGGAATGCCATCGCGACACGCAATGATCCAGCCACATGGGATGTGGTAAGCAAGATACTTGAATGGGGTCTTCCCCCGCGAGCACGACTGGCTGGCCTGGAAAGGCTGCGTGAAATTTGCCCCGGTCATCCCGGAATGTCGATAAGTGCTTATCTTGGAGGTGCCCAAGGGGTAATAAACCTGCATGCTGTAAACACAGCGGCCATCACGCCTGCACTTGTTCCTTATGCTTCATCTGGCATGTCGAAAGTACATAGTTTGGCAAGCCCTGATGGATTGATAATTTTTGATTCCCGTGTAGCAGCGACAGTCGGCGAGTGCATCAATGAATACCTACGGCGGCAACATACCATCGCTATCCCTACAACATTGAAAATATTCATAGAGATGGTTCATAACGGAAATAATCCAGAGCAACGCGTGCCAATGCCTTTAGCTAATGGAATCAATCATGATGGATTCGTTTACGACCATAGATGGATCGAATGCCAAGTTCGTGTTTCCTGGATGTTTGAGGCTGTTCTTGCACGTAATGACAATGTTTTTCCAGGATTGTCCATGCCTGATCGAATGCACTGCCTGGAAGCTGCCTGTTTCATGATGGGTGCATACCTTCAACCCGGGCCTTTTGCTGGAAGGTCATTCAACTTTGCCCGCTGCTGAATGACCTCTAAACCAAACAAATTTAATTAAAGGTGTAGCAAATGCCCTCCGCCTCCGCCCACCACGCCGTCGAACGCCAGTGGCACCTACTGGATAGTCTGCCCACCACCGCGCCAGGCCAGACGGTAGTCAAGCTGACCCAATTACTCGCCGATGAGGGATTCAAAGTCGATAAGCGCACAGTTCAACGTGACTTGGTGTCACTTGCTTTACGGTTTCCGATTTGTCCCAGCGATGCCCCCGAGCCTGGATGGTATTGGCACAGCAGGAAGGCCTTCGACACGATGGGGATGACTGTTGCGGACGCCTTTACCTTGCACATGCTTGAGCGTTACCTAAAGACGGTGCTGCCTGTGGCCACTACCCGGCAACTCCAGCCCATGTTTCAACTGGCAAAAAACAAGCTTGACATTGAGGCTGGCGACAACGGAATTGCCCACTGGGCTACATTAATCGCGGTAGCGGGTTCAGGGTTGCCGGTAATCCCCCCTGAAATCAATTTGGCCATTCTCGAAACAGTTCAGGATGCACTTCTAAAGCGAGAAAAGCTCAAAATTCATTACGCTAGGGCGGGCGCGAAAACAGCCAAGGAACATATCGTTGATCCGGTTGGTGTGGTGCAGAGCGGCGACAAGACCTATCTGGTTGCGACGAACCCACAGTTCCAAGAGCCCGCAACCTACGCACTTCATCGTATTGAAAAAGCGGCACGAACCCATGAGCCTTCGGCTCTTCCACAGGGCGTTTCCCTGAAACGCTTCATTGACGAAGGCAAGATCCAGTTTTTCAACGAGGGGCTGATTGACCTCAGAGCCAGAGTTTCGAAAACGCTGGGGATTCAACTGACCGAAACCAAACTCTCCGAGACGCAGCAATTGCCTGAGGTTGAAGGGGGTTATGAACTGGCCGTTACTTTGCCCAACAGCTTGCGGCTGCGTCAGTGGCTGCTTTCCTGGGCCGGGCATATCGAGGTGCTGGAACCCAAAGCTTTGCGCGAGGATATCGCGAGACAACTGCGCGAAGGCGCAGCGCGTTACGGCTGATTTTGCCCTTTCCAGAATGGGTAGGTTAGAAAATAGCTGGTGCGCGTCACATGCTGTCGCGGCACACGTCATCCTGATTCCCTTCAATCAAGGGAGTGCGAGATGACAGACGACAAATCCAGACTGAATGAAGAAATGCCAGCAAACCACTACATCGATGACGAGTACACGGCTCAGTTTCGCAAGGATGCCGAGCAAGGCGAACCCGATGCACAGCATGCGCTGGCCATGGCCTGCCTCACCAATCTTGAGTCGGAGGATGAATCGACCAATGTGGCCGAAGCGCTGAGGTGGCTGCACAAGGCGGCCGAGCAAAACTATGCCGATAGCCAGTACACCCTCGGGTTATGGTGCGAACTGGGCCGTTTTATCCCCCAAAATCTGGATTCCGCCGTCGCCTGGTATCGCACAGCGGCGGAACAAGGTCATGAGGATTCGCAGTACAACCTCGGAATGATGTATCTGCATGGACGGGGTGTACCGCAGGACGACAGTGAGGCGGTTGCGTGGTTTCGCAAGGCTGCCGAGAACACAAATGGCACCGACGGACAACTGATGCTGGGCCGGATGTATGCGCGTGGACAAGGTGTTCCACAAAGTGATGTCGAAGCAGCCAACTGGTATCGAAAGGCTGCCGAACAAGGTGATTGTGTTGGGCAATTGGAACTCGGCATGGCGCACTTGAGGGGCGATGGCGTTCCCCAGGATGACGCCAAGGCGGCTGCCTGGATCATCAAAGCGGCGGAGCAAGGCTATCCCGAGGCTCAATCATTACTTGGATGGATGCACATGAACGGGCGAGGCATGGCTAAAGATCATGCCGAAGCGCTCGCATGGTTCCACAAGGCGGACGAGTCAGGCGAAGACGCCAATGCACAGTTTTATATCGGCTTGATGTACTCGAGAGGGACCGGCGTCCCGAAAGACGAAGCCGAGAAGGCGTCCTGGTTCCACAAAGCCGCCGAGCAAGGCCATGCCGATGCGCAGTATTACCTTGGCACGATGTATTTCAAAGGCGCCGGCGGGCTACCCAAGGATGAACGCGAAGAGATTGCCTGGTACTTGAAGGCCGCCGAGCAGGAACACCCTTACGCCGAGTTCGCACTTGGCTTGAAGTATGAGTCGGGTCATGGCGTTCCCCAGGACAAGGCGGAGGCGATCAAATGGCTTCGCCTAGCCGCAGAGCATGGCGAGGAAATGGCGCCGGTAAAGCTCCGCGAGATGGGCGTGGATTCGTAAACGCACGTATCGTGCTGGTCACAAATAGGAGTAGCGGCATACCCGCTGGTCTTGGCCGGCAAAGGCATCTCGCCCGTCATACGCTCGACGCATATTGTCGAGTCGCACGCGAAACTCACCCATGTGATTTGGAGCCGGCGCATCGCGCCGGGTCTTGTCGCGCCCTGCCCAACCAAACATAAGGAACCCACATGGCCAAGAACAACCCCGGTGACATTCTCACCTCGGATTGGAATCCCGTCGTCGGCTGCCTGCGCTATTCGGCTGGCTGTCGCGATTGCTGGTGGCTCGACGGCATCATGCCCTGGCAAAAGCGGCTCGGGAACCTTCCCGCCACCGTCGTCGAAGGCGCGGCGACGGAGATCGAGGCGCGCTTCGACCCCGCCAAGCTGCGCCCCAAGAAAGGCATCGTCGGCGTGGTCCAGCACGGCGATCTTTTTTGGGACAAGATCCCGGATGCCACCATCGCTCGCGTTCTCGATGTCGTCGACCAGATCGCACACGAACGGGAAGAAAAAAATGCGCGGCTGCCGGCCGGGCGCCTGCCGGATACTACGAAGTACGTGATCTGGACCAAGCGCGCGGAACGCATGGCCAACTTCATGGAACATCGCTACCCACAAGGTGTGCCCGCCTACCTCGCATGCGGCGTGTCGGTCGAGAACCAGGCGCTGGCCGACGAGCGCCTGCCCCACCTCCTTCGCGTTCAGGGCTATCGGTTCGTGATGATCGAACCCATGCTCGGGCCGATCGATCTCTCGCAGTATGCGGACGTGCATTGGGTCGTGCTTGGGTCGGAGACCGGCACGGATCGCGTACGCCCCATGAACCTCGATTGGGCACGCCAGGTCCGCGACTTAACCAAGGCGCACAACCTGCCCTTTTTTCTTAAGCAGGTGGGATCGAGTCACAAGCACCCCGTTCGCACGCTCGATGGCAGGACGTGGGATGAGTTTCCGGAGGGTTTCGCGAAGTGAGCGTTATCGGGCCGCCATTGAAGCGGTTAAAGATATAAGGTGAATGCCCCGATATTGCCATGCCCCCCATCCTGATTTTCATTTACGAACGGAACCCGCCAGCCTTAACGTCTATGTGAATTGCTTTTAAAGTTGGAGCGACTTTCCAACAACAGCTGAACCCCCCTCCCCGCGCGACACATATCGTCAACTCCCCTGTCATTCTGCATACCGGTTGGGCCACGCGGCCCGGCTGCGCTAAATGAATCTGGCCAATGTAAACGATGAGGGTGAAAATCATGAAAACACTGATCGCAGCAATGTGTGTATTGGCGCTGGCGGGATGCGCATCGACCGATAGCAAACAGAATGCTTCCTCCTCCACAGACAAGTCGGGCGTTGAATCCCGCCGCCTGGCCGAGACGGCATTTGAGGAAGCCGGCGGCACCTTAAACCTGGTGTTCGATGCGCAGGGCAACTGGGTCAAGATCACGGCCAAGGGAACGGCGGCAATTTCGGACGATACGCCGGGCGGCCGCGAAACCGCGATGACGATCGCGACCATGCGCTCCAAACGAACGGTCGCGGAATTCCTGAGCAGCGAGGTTCGATCCAGCAAGACGATGACCCGAATTGCCCGCAGCTACGCCCGGACTTACCAGTCGTCGGACAGCACAAAACCGCTGGAATCGTTGGATGCTGAAGATGAAGCTGCCATGAGCCTGCCGACTGACGCCGAAGAAAACCGATACGCCCAGCGGCTGGCCTCCATCTTGACCGAGCAGATCCGAGATAACAGTTCGGCCATTCTCAAGGGTGCCTTCGTCAGCCAGCGCACCTTCGAAGGTGAACGGGTTACCGTCGAACTCACGGCCAGCCGCGAATCCATTGAGGCCGCACGCCAGGTCTCACGGATGATGCGTGGGACGATGCAATGAGATGGCTGCTGCTCGCCACTGCTCTCCTTTGCCAGAACCTTCAGGCTGAGGAAGTGACCGTGACCGGCTATGGCTCGACGGTGGACGTGGCGCTGCAGAACGCTAAGACCGCCGCCGTCGAGCAGGTGGCTGGCACGTTCATCACCGGCAAGTCGACGCTGGATGGCGATCAGTACCGCTCCCGCACGGATCAATACAACGGGGGCCTGATCAAGCGGCATGAAATCCTCTCCACGATCGAGCAGGATGGTCTGTTCGCCGTGCGCATCCAGGCTGATGTCGACACCGACAAAGTGAACAGCGTGATCGAGTCGAACGGCGCCGAAATCACCGCGCCGGTCGCCGACAGGATCGAGAAATCCCGGGACGACTTTGAAAAGACCAAACGGATCATCGAAGCCCTCGACGATCCTGCACAGGCCTTCGCCGTGCAGGTAAAAAACGTGACTTACCGGAACCAGGGCGACCTGACGAAGATAATCGCGCAGATCGAGATCATCTATTCACCCAAGTGGTACGACGACGTCCACCTGATGGCCAAAACGATCGGGCGCGAGATCGACACGGGCGCATGGTGGCGGGAAGCCTTGTGGGGGTTGGCCGCCTTGAGTGCCGCGTTTAATCCGGCGTTACCCGGTACCTTGTTCTCAATCGCCCGCCAGGCCGAAGTCAAACCAAAGTCTATCCCGGAATACATCGCCTGCTTCGGCAAGGACAACGGCTGGGGCGTGGATGAGTGCTACGAGATCCGCCATCCGCTGAGCAGGACGACGGGTAGCAGCGAGATCAAACTTGTCGGGAGACTTATCCAGGGCGACGAGGTGCTTAACTTTGGAGAGGTCACAATCTACACCGCAGAGGAGCTTTTCATGAGCGTCTGGGACGGCAGGAAGGCCTATTTCCAAAAAAGCGCCAGGCCGAATCGAAGTTTCCACAACCCCGGCATCGTGCTGTTCCGGAAAGGTGCCGCGACCGTCATGTACGAGATCACCGTGCCCACGGAAAAACTGAAGCACAACGGGCGGCTGGAGTTTGCAGAGTTGCAGGGTGGTTAACCGCAGTGAGGCGTAGTGAAAGTCTGCCGCTTCAAACGGCCAATATATAGCGATGCGCGTATGACAGCTTTCGGTCGGATACCGTACGGTCGAGGTGATTGGTCTGACTGTTTCATGGCCGGGGGTGTGAATTCAGCCGATTTCCACATTACGGTCGTTCGCAAACAATTCCGCGATGCCAGCGAACGTCAGTTGAGGCCGAGAAACGGGCATACAGGCCAGCCGCATAGACGGTCGAAAATTGGCCAACTGCAAGCAGCTGGCACCCCCTATTCAAAGCAGCCATTGGTCATACTTGGCGAATACGCTTTCACCATGGCAACCGCAGCCAGTCGATTTCGGGTCGGCCCGTTTTATGTCAGCCCAGCTTCGTACCAGCCCTTGCTGCGGTTGACGATTTTCACCACCAGCAGCATCACCGGCACTTCGATCAGCACGCCGACCACGGTGGCGAGCGCCGCGCCCGACTGAAAGCCGAACAAGGCAATCGCCGCCGCCACCGCCAGCTCGAAAAAATTCGACGCGCCGATCAGCGCCGAGGGACAGGCCACGCTGTGCTGCTCGCCGACCTTGCGATTGAGCCAGTAGGCCAACCCCGAATTGAAGAACACCTGGATCAGGATCGGCACTGCCAGCAGCGCGATGATGAGCGGCTGCGCGATGATCGCCTCGCCCTGAAACGCGAACAGCAGCACCAATGTCGCCAGCAGCGCCAGGATGGAGGCGTGGCCGAGCTGCGCCATCACCGCATCGAACGCGGCCTGGCCGCGCTTGAGCAGCAACTTGCGCCAGATCTGCGCCAGGATCACCGGGATCACGATGTACAACACCACCGAGGTGAACAGCGTGTCCCACGGCACCACGATGGCCGACAGCCCGAGCAGCAGGCCGACGATGGGCGCGAAGGCGACGATCATGATGGCGTCGTTAAGCGCTACCTGCGACAGCGTGAAATATGGATCGCCGCCGGTCAGCCGGCTCCACACGAACACCATTGCGGTGCAGGGGGCGGCGGCCAGCAGGATGAGGCCGGCGACGTAGCTGTCGAGCTGCTCGGCCGGCAGATACGGCGCGAACAGATGGCGAATGAAAATCCACGCCAGCAGCGCCATCGAAAACGGCTTGACCGCCCAGTTGACGAACAGCGTGACGCCGATGCCCTTCCAGTGCGACTTCACCTGATGCAGCGCGCCGAAGTCGATCTTCATCAGCATCGGGATGATCATGATCCAGATCAGCAGGCCGACCGGCAGGTTGACCTGCGCGAATTCCATCCGTCCCAGCGCCTGGAACGGTGCCGGGAAAAGCTGGCCGAGCAGCACGCCGGCGACGATGCACAAGCCCACCCAGAGCGTGAGCCAGCGCTCGAACAGGTTCATCGGCGCCACGCTTCCTTCCATGCGGGCGGCGCGCTTTGCGGTGACGCCACACTGGGCACTCATCGAGCGGACTCCCAAAAAGTTGGCGCGCCAGTGCAAGTTCTATCGAAGGTTGGCGCGCTCATGCCGTCTTCCCGATCTCGCGCACGGCCTGTTCCAGCTTCATCTTGTCGAGCGTCGCGAACGGCAGGCTGACGAACATGCAGATACGCCGCTGCAACTGGTTCATCGCATCGACGAAGGCATGGCGCTTCTGTTCGTCGGTACCGGCGACTGCAGCCGGGTCGGGAATGCCCCAGTGTGCGGTCATCGGCTGCCCCGGCCACACTGGACACACTTCGCCCGCTGCGTTGTCGCATACGGTGATGACGAAATCGAGATGCGGCGCGTCAGGCTGCGCGAATTCATCCCATGACTTGCTGCGCAGCTCGCTGGTGTCGAAATGATTCTTTTCCAGCAGTTCCAGCGCAAAAGGATTGACCTGCCCCGCCGGATGGCTGCCGGCACTGAAGGCGCGGAAACGGCCCTTGCCCAGATTGGTCAGCAGGGTTTCGGCGAGAATCGAGCGCGCCGAATTGCCGGTACACAGGAACAGCACATTGAAAACGGGTTTATCCACGGCAGGTCTCCATTTGCGCGAAGGAAATCAGGCCGCGGCCTGCAGGCCGAGCTGCTCGCGCACGGCTGCAATCAGGCGCGTGCGGATGTCGTCGCGCACCGCAAGAAAGCTTTCCAGCGGCTCGCCGTGCGGGTCGTGGAACGGCAGGTGAATAGCCGGAATCGGCTTGGGGAAAATCGGGCAGGCTTCGCGGGCGTTGTCGCACACGGTCACCACCAGGTCGATGTGCTCGTTCATCACGGCATCGATGTCCTTGGGGTGCAGGCCGTCGGTGGCGAGGCCTGCCTCTTTCAGCGCCGCAATCGCGCCATCGGCGACCTTGGGCTGCGGTTTGGTGCCAGCAGACAGCGCGCGCACCTGGCCGGCGAGGTCATGGTTCAGCAGCACTTCGGCCATTTGCGAGCGGCAGGAATTGCCGGTGCACAGCACCAGCACGGTATAGGGTTGAGTCACGATTGATCCTTGAAGTGGGTGGGTCGTTTTAATTTAATGGGATTGGCGGCAAACCGATTCAGCAGCAACCCGGGGACGCCTTGTCCTTGACCGGAATGCAGCCGGAGACGGTGGCAACGGCGGGCTCGGGCACGCAGCAGCCGCCTGCCTGCGCTGCGCCGTCTTCGTGCGCACCGAATACAGGAATGCTGTCGAGCGTGTGATAGGTCTCCCACGCGATGCCGGTGGGGTCGGTTGCCCAGTACTTGTCCGACTTGGCATAGCAGCAGGCGGTGCCCATTTCCTCGACCACATCGCCATCGAGTTGCTTCAGGCGCGTGTTCATCTCGGCTAATTCATCGGCGTTTTCCACCTGCACGCCCAGATGGTTGAGGCCCGGCGTGGCGCCGCGCGCCGAAATGGCGAAATTGACGCGCGGATCGTCGAGCATCCATTTTGCGTAATCGGTTTTGGTGACGGTCGGCTCGCTGGCGAACATCGTCGAGTAAAACTTGATGCTGGCGGCGAGATCGTCGACCGCAACGTGGACATGCAGGCGTTTCATGAGGACTCCTTTGCAGTGGAACAGACAGGTGAACAGACGGGCGTGCAGGGATTGCCGCCACAGCAGTTTTCCGTGAGGTAGGTCACCAGCGCATTCATCGCATCGAATTGCGCGGTGTAGATAACGAAGCGGCCGTCCTGGCGGGAATCCACCATGCCGGCATGCGACAGCTCCTTGAGGTGGAACGACAGCGACGACGGCGGAATGCCGGTCAGATCACTGATCTTGCCGGCGGCCAGACCGGAGGGACCGGCCTGAACCAGCGCTCGAAAGACCGCCAGGCGGGAAGCCTGGGCCAGGGCGGCAAGTGCCGTAACAACTGTTTTTGTTTCCATGTTTCGATGATAGTCGAAATGATTAAATAAAAGCAAGCCGGCATCGCTTCATTTTTTCTGCAAGTTATCCGGCCAGAACAGGCCAGCTCAGGGCACGCCAGACAAAACAAGCGCGGGTTGCAAAACGATTCGGGCGTGTGGCCAAACCTGCCCAAAACGGTTTGCGTGGCAATGCGGCAACTGTCTCAGCCGGCGCAACCGCATCCATCTGAGTCGGAGGACTGCGATGTGCCTGCCGGTGCAGTCTGCCTTAGTGGTCTGCTTGCGAAATAACGTAACTGGATGAAACGGATGGATTTTTTCGCAGGGCAAGGCACGAGGAGGCGACATAGCTGGCTCTATGGCAACGACGAGCAACGCCGCCATGCGGAAAAAGACGCCGTTTCATGTTGCGTTATTTCGGAAGCAGACCACTAGAACTATGCGCCACCGCTTCTGCGACCTTGATGCCGTCCACACCGGCCGACAAAATTCCGCCCGCGTAGCCTGCGCCCTCGCCCGCTGGATACAGGCCCTTGACGTTGAGGCTCTGGAAATCGTCGCCGCGCGTGATGCGAAGCGGCGACGAGGTGCGGGTCTCGACGCCGGTCAGCACCGCGTCGTGCATGGCAAAGCCCTTGATCTGCTGATCGAACGCCGGCAACGCCTCGCGGATCGCCGCGATGGCGTAATCCGGCAACGCAGTCGCGAGATCGGTCAGCTGCACGCCAGGTTTGTATGAAGGCTCGACGCTGCCAAGCTGGGTGGAGGGTTTTGCCGCCAGAAAATCGCCGACCAGCTGCGCGGGCGCGTCGTAATTGCCGCCGCCCAGCTCGAACGCACGCGATTCCAGCTGGCGCTGCAGTTCGACGCCGGCCAGCACACCGCTGCCTCCTGTCAAGCGGGGATAATCCGCTGGCGTGATGCCCACCACGATGCCCGCATTGGCGTTGCGCTCGTTGCGTGAATACTGGCTCATGCCGTTGGTTACCACGCGCCCTGGCTCGGAGGTGGCCGCGACCACGGTGCCGCCCGGGCACATGCAGAAGCTGTAGACCGCGCGGCCATTTTTGGCGTGATGCACCAGCTTGTAATCCGCTGCGCCGAGCAGGGCATTGCCGGCGTTCGGCCCCAGCCGCGCCTGGTCGATCAGCGACTGCGGATGCTCGATGCGAAAGCCGATCGAAAACGGTTTGGCTTCCATGAACACGCCGCGCGCGTGCAGCATCTCGAAGGTATCGCGCGCGCTGTGGCCGAGCGCCAGCACGACGTGATCGCTGCGCAGGGTTTCGCCGCTGGCGAGCGTCAGGCCCCGCACCTGCCCGTCCTCGATCAGCACATCAGTGACGCGCTGCTGGAAACGGATTTCCCCGCCCAGCGATTCGATCTCCTGGCGCATGGTTTCGACCACGCCCACCAGCCGAAAGGTGCCGATGTGGGGCTTGGCGACATAGCGGATTTCATCGGGGGCGCCCGCCTTGATGAATTCGGCGATGACCTTGCGCCCGTAGTGCTTGGGATCCTTGATCTGGCTGTAGAGCTTGCCGTCGGAAAACGTGCCGGCGCCGCCCTCGCCGAACTGCACGTTGGATTCGGGGTTGAGCACATGCTTGCGCCACAGACCCCAGGTGTCCTGCGTGCGCTCGCGCACCGCTTTTCCGCGTTCCAGCACAATCGGTTTGAAGCCCATTTGCGCCAGCACCAGCGCGGCAAAGATGCCGCAGGGACCAAAGCCCACCACGATGGGGCGATGCGGGAGCGTGGCAGGCGCGTGGCCGACGAAGTGATACGCCATGTCCGGGGTCGGCCCGAGGTTGCGGTCATTGCGAAATTTCTTCAGCAGCGCCGCTTCGTTTTTGACTTCAATATCGACCGCATAAATCAGCAGCAGCGCGTGCTTTTTGCGCGCATCGTGGCTGCGCTTGAAAATTCTGACGCTGAGCAGTTCCTCATCCTTCAGTTCCAGGCGTTGCAGGATCGCTGACCGCAAGGCGTCTGCGGGGTGGTCGAGCGGGAGTTTGAGTTCAGTCAGTCGCAGCATGGCAAGTCTTCAAATAGTTCAGGGCGCCCTGCCCCGCCACGCGTCCGCTGGCGAAACAGGCCGTCAGCAGATAGCCGCCGGTGGGCGCTTCCCAGTCGAGCATTTCGCCTGCACAAAACACGCCAGGCAAGGAATGCAGCATCAGGTTGTCATCCAGCGCGTCGAAGCGCACGCCGCCGGCGCTGCTGATCGCCTCGTCGAGCGGGCGCATTGCGGTCAGCTTGAGCGGCAGCGATTTTATCGCGTGAGCAAGCTGGGTCGGGTCGTTCAATTGCTCGCGCGACAGGATTTCGTGCAGCAAAGCTGTTTTCACGCCCTTGAGGCCGGCACGGCTTTGCAGATGGCTGGACAGCGAGCGTGCGCCACGCGGATGGGCAACTTCGGCGAGAACCCGCTCCGGGGTTTTATCGGGTGCCAGATCCAGTTCCAGCGTGACCGCGCCGTGCGCCGTAATCGTGTCGCGCAGGGGTGCCGACAGCGCGTAAACCAGGCTGCCTTCCACACCCTGATCGGACAGCATCAACTCGCCCCGGCGCTCGTGCCGGCATCCGGCGGCATCGGTGAAGCGCAGCGCGACGGCTTTTACCGGCTGGCCGGCGAAGCGGCTGCGCAAATGTTCGCTCCAGCCACCGGCCACGTCGAAACCGCAGTTCGACGGCAGCAACGGCGACACGGCCAACCCGCGCCCGACCAACAACGACACCCACGCGCCATCCGATCCCAGCCGCGCCCAACTGCCGCCGCCCAAGGCCAATATCAGCGCATCGGCGTGCACCAGGCGTTCGCCGGCCGGGCTCGCAAAGCGCAATGCGCCATCCGCAGCCCACCCCAGCCAGCGATGCCGCACATGAAACCGCACCCCGGCCTGGCGCAGTCGATGCAGCCAGGCGCGCAACAGCGGCGCGGCTTTCATGTCTTTGGGAAACACGCGATTCGACGAACCGACGAAGGTTTCGATGCCCAGCCCATGACACCACTCGCGCAGCGTGGCCGGGGGGAAACCAGCGAGCAGGGGTTTGATTTCAGCCGCGCGCGCACCGTAGCGCGACACGAACAACGCGGGGGCTTCGGCATGGGTGAGGTTCATTCCACCCACCCCGGCCAGCAGAAACTTGCGGCCCACCGAAGGCATGGCGTCGAACAATTCGACCTGAGCGCCGCCCTGCGACAAAACCTCGGCTGCCATCAGTCCAGCGGGTCCGCCACCGATGACGGCGACCGTCCGGCTCATCGACATTTCCGGGCAGACTCAACGCTGGGGTACGACAGCCGCGAGACGAGCGTGTCGGCGTTGCATACAGCCCTCATGTGTACCTCAAGACCTAGCGGGCCGAACACACGACCCCGACCCGCCTGGTCACGGCGTCTGCGCCTTCACCACGCTCATCGCGCCCGCAATCAGGGTGCTGATGTCCGCCATGTTCGACGGCACGATCAGGGTGTTGCCGGTCTTGGCGATGCCGGCGAAGGCCTCGACGTATTTCTCTGCCACTTTCAGATTCACCGCCTGCATGCCGCCGGGCAGTTCGACGGCGCGCGCGACGCGGGCGATGGCTTCGGCGTTGGCGGCGGCAATCGCCTTGATCGCTTCGGCTTCGCCCTGGGCGACGTTGATGGCCGCCTGCATTTCGCCTTCGGATTCCTGAATGGCCGCATTGCGCGCGCCAGTGGCGATGTTGATCTGCTCCTGCATGCGGCCTTCGCTTGATGCGATGAGCGCGCGTTTTTCGCGCTCGGCGGTGATCTGCCGCTGCATGGCGTGGAGAATGTCCTTCGGCGGCGTCAGGTCCTTGATTTCGTAGCGCAGCACCTTGACGCCCCAGTTGGTCGAGGCTTCGTTGAGCGCCATCACCACGCCGCGGTTGATATCGTCGCGCTCTTCGAAGGTGCGGTCCATTTCCATCTTGCCGATCATCGAGCGCAGCGTGGTTTGCGCCAGCTGCGAAATGGCATCGATGTAATTGCTCGATCCGTAGGATGCCATCTTGGCGTCGGTGACCTGAAAGTACAGGATGCCGTCCACCGCGAGCTGGGTGTTGTCGCGCGTGATGCAAACCTGGCTCGGCACATCGAGCGGGATTTCCTTCAGCGAATGCTTGTAGGCCACGTTGTCGATGAACGGAATGACCAGATTGAGGCCGGGCGCGAGCACGGCGTGAAACTTGCCGAGGCGTTCGACCACCCAGGCGTTTTGCTGCGGTACCACGCGCACGCCCTTGGCGACGACGATGGCGATGACGATGAGAAAAACCAGTGCGACGACATCCATATTGCTACCCCTGAGTGATTAATTACCGAGAACCAGCGTGTTGCCCTTGACTGCACGAATCAGCAACGGCCGCGTGCTGTCGACGCTGGCCGATTCGGCCTCGGCGTCCCACAGCGCACCGCGATATTTGACCTGGCCGCGACCGTCCTGCCAGGTGTCGAGTATCACCGCCTGGCCGATATCCATGTCCTGCACCGTGCTTTCGGGATGCGCCGTGCTGCGCTTCCAGTGGCGCAGCGCCAGCGTGCCGGCGATGGCGATTACCGACGCCGTCAGCAGCTGCACCACGACGCCCGCGCCAAGCCAGGCGGCGATGCCCGCCACCGCTGCCGCGGCGCCATACACCAGCAGGTAAAACGTGCCGCTGGTGAGTTCTACCCCCACCAGCACCGCTGCCAGAATCCACCACACCATATAAACCTGCATTTCAACTCCTGATGATGACCGGCCGGTTGGCCAGCTCGTTCGGGTTACTGCTGCGCGGCGGCACATGCGCCGCCAGCAGCGCGCTCACCTGCTCGATGCCGGTGAGCGCGCCACGCTCGAATTCGCCCTGGCGGAAGGCGGCTTCCATCGCCCGCGCCACGCTCTCCCAGGCCGACTGCTCGACCTGCGCGGCGATGCCGCGGTCGGCGACGATCTCGATATCGTGGTCGGCCAGCAGCAGATAGATCAGCACGCCACTGTTGTGTTCGGTATCCCACACGCGCAGGTTGGAAAACACGTCGATGGCGCGTTCGCGGCCGCTCATGCCGCGCCACACCTGGGCGGGCGCGAGACTGGTTTCGATGGCAAAGCGGATTTCGCCGTTGTGGCGGCTTTCCGACTGACGGATCGCTGCTTCGATCGCGTCCAGCGCGGCGTGCGGAAACGCGCGCCGCCATGCCCACGACGGCATGAACAGATGCTTTGCCCAGCGACTGAAATTCACCATGAGCCCGATGCGCCTCCGCCGCCAAAACCACCACCACCGCCGCCCCAGGAGCCGCCTCCACCCCCGCCGAAGCCGCCCCCGCCAAAACCGCCGCTGCCCCAGCCACCGCCGCCTCGACCCATCACCCCCAGCAACAACACGGCGAGCAGCACCCCGCCGCCGATCAGCAGGGACGACAGCAGTACGCCTGAGGTCAGCCAGGCCAGACCCGCCGTTCCCAGGCCGGCCACGCCGCTGGCGGTGCCGCGCCCGAGCATGGGCGCCAGAAAGCTGCCGACAACGAAACCCATGACCATGAAGGGCAGCAGGCCTTCGAGCGAGTTGTCCGTTTGACTTGCGCGAACTGGCGCAGGCAAGGGTTCGCCGTCGATCAGTTTGATGAGCTGGTCGATCCCCGCCGTAATACCGCCGTAATAGTCGCCCGCCTTGAAAAACGGCGTGATGGTTTCGGCGATCACCCGTTTGGCAATCGCATCGGGAATCGCGCCTTCCAGGCCGTAGCCGACTTCGATGCGCAGCTTGCGGTCGTCTTTGGCGATGATCAGGATCACGCCGTCATCGATTTTGGTGCGGCCGATTTTCCATTTGTCGGCCACCCGGATGCCGAATTGCGCGATGTCCTCGCCGTCCAGCGTGGGCACGATCAGCACCGCGATCTGGCTGCCTTTTCTGGCTTCGAATGCGGCGAGCTGGGTGTCGAGTTCTGCTGTTTGCTGTGCGGTAAGCGTGGCGGTCAGGTCGGTGACCCGGCGCGACAGGTCGGGCACTGCCACCTGGGCCCAGGCGGACAGCGCAAGCCAGAAGAACAGGAAGCCGAACGCGAAGCGTATCGGCAGCGGCCGGGTCATTCGTCGCTCAATAAGCGGGGGCTGGCGTAGCCGCCGTGCCGCCGCTGGCTGGAGCTGCTGGCGCGGGTGCCGGTGCAGGTGCGCCGAAATCAACCTTGGGTGGGATAGCGATCGCCTTCTCGTTTTCCACCGTGAAGCTGGGCTTGGTTTTGTAGCCGAACAGCATCGCGGTCAGGTTGGACGGGAACGAGCGCACCGCGACGTTGTAGACCTTCACCGTATCGATATAACGGTTGCGCGCGACGGTGATGCGGTTCTCGGTGCCTTCGAGCTGCGCCTGCAGGTCACGGAACAGGCCGTCGGCTTTCAGTTGCGGATAGTTTTCCGCGACCAGCATCAGGCGCGACAGGGCGCCGGTCATTTCGCCCTGCGCGGCAATGAATTTCTGGAATGCCGCCTCGTCGTTGATCAGCTCCGGCGTCGCCTGCAACGAGCCGACGCGGGCACGCGCGGCGGTCACTTCGGTAAACACGTCTTTCTCGTGCGCGGCGTAGCCTTTCACCACGTTGACCAGGTTCGGCACCAGATCGGCACGCCGCTGATACTGGTTCAGCACTTCGGCCCACGCCGCCTTGACCTCCTCGTCGGTGGTCTGGAACGTGTTGTAGCCACAGCCGGACAAGGCCAGCGCCATCAATGAAACCCACAGCATTCTCAACATGATGTATTCCTCGGTCAGGGTGCCACGCCCCAGGTGGCGAACAGGGGGTCGGACTCATTCAGGCGGTCCGCATAGCGATCATCCCGGGGCCGCTTCAAGCCGCGCTCCAGGTAGGTTTCCACTTTCTTGAAGCCGGCGTTCTTGATCAGCATGCCGACCCAGGCCATGCGTTCCATCGGATGCAACTGCGTCCACAGTTTAATGACTTTAGGCGGGAAGTTCCGGTTCGACAATGTGACCACGAACATGCCGCCCGGCTTCAGCACGCGCTTCGCTTCGGCGACAATTTTTTCCGGCTGGGTCAGATATTCGAACGACACCGTGCATACCACCGCATCGAAACTTGCGTCGGCGAACGGCAGCTTGGTGTCGGCATTGAGATCGTGCACGACGCGCTCGGCCAGCTGCGGGTTGTCTGCCAGTTCTTCCGCGTTCAGCCCCAGTCCCACGGCGGATTGCACCGTGTCGGGCAAGTGCGAGCGCCAGCCCGCCATCAGGTCGAGCACCCGCGCGTTTTCCGGCAGCACCGTGCGGTACAGGGCCTGGATGCGACGCGCTTTGCGCGGCTGGGCGTAAAACTCGGTATCCGGGGTTTCGTCTTCGCGGCTGTAGGCATCCGGCCCGCCGAACTGGGTCGGCGTCAGCATCTGCGTTTCCATGCCGCTCCATTCGAGCAGCTGCCCGACATGACCGACGGGTTCGGTGCCGACATCGCTCTTGCCGCTGTCGATGCTGAAAATACGGCCTTGCAGTGGGTGGCTGAAGTTGGCGGAAAAATGATCGCCATTGACCTTCATCACGCGGAACATCGGGCCCGGTGCGTCATCCGAACGCAACAGCTGCGACGGATAAAAACGCCCCACTCGGAGCGGCGCGACGTCGCTGCGAAACGCGTCCAGCGGGACGTCGAACTCGACCTTCGGCCCGACATCGACCTGGGCGTCGACCGGTGGCGTATCGCCCGGCATCCACACCACGACTTGATGGCGGCCCAGATCGGAAAAGTAATTGACGCGAAAACGCAAAGCGGAATGCAGAAGTTTCATGATGGGAAGCGGTCAGGATTCAGGGGTCAGGGAGTTGAAGGTGCGGCGGGCGAGGCACAAGTCCTCCCACGCCCGTGCCTTGTCGGACAGTTTGCGCAGCAGGTAGGCTGGATGATAAGTCACTACCAGCGGCACACCCTGGAACTGGTGCACCCGCCCGCGCAGGTGGCCGACCGTCTCGTCGGTAGCGAGCAGGCTTTGCGCGGCCACCCGGCCGAGCGCCAGGATGAGTCTGGGCTGGATCAGTTCGATCTGCGCCAGCAGATAGGGACGGCAGGCGGCGATTTCATCGGACTCGGGCTCGCGGTTGCCGGGCGGGCGGGATTTCAGCACATTGGTAATGTAGACATTGTTGCCACGCTGCAGGTTGATGGCCGCCAGCATGGCGTCGAGCAGCTTGCCTGCCTCGCCGACAAACGGCTCACCCCGGGCATCCTCGTCGGCGCCCGGCAGGCGGTGCAGTGGGCGACGGCTTCGGCAAGGGCGTCCCAGGTGGTGAGCGGTGCGGCGTGAGCGGTAAGCGGTGAGCCGGGAGCGGAGAGCGGTGCAGCCTCGCGCAAACGCCACACCGGGCCGATGCCCAGTTCGGTGAATACGTCGTCCCGGCTCAGCACGACAACTCCTTTTTCATGATGAGTGCATCTTCACGGGCGTCGCCTGCGGGATAGTAGGCACGCCGCACGGCCAGGTCGACAAAGCCGCTGCTGTGGTACAGGTTGATGGCAGCGAGATTGGACGCACGCACCTCCAGAAACAGGCTGTCGGCCTGGTGATCGCAGGCACGTGCCAGGCAGTGGGCGAGCAGATCGCGTCCCAGGCCGTGGCGCCGCCAGTCGGGGGCGATGGTGAGGTTGAGCAGGTGCGCCTCGCCCGCCGCCGCCATCATGGCGTAATACCCCATCACCTCGCTGCCGGCTTCGAGTACCCACATGCTGTAGCCGGCGTCGAGCGAATCGGCGAAATTGCCGATGCTCCACGGATGGTCGTAACTCGCCAGCTCAATCGGGTGAATAAGCGTCAGGTCGGCCGCGGTCATGGTGCGCAGGCTGTGCGCCATGACGCGAGTTTCGCTGAGGGGCACGTGACTCATGCGCTTCGTTTCGCCCGGCGTTCGTCTATCGTCAGCGCCACCTTGTCGCGCAGATAAATCGGCGCGGCAAGCGCAGCGTCCATGCCCTCGCCGCGCCCGAATGCCCGCGCGGCCAGCCCAGCCATCGCGGCCGCATCCGGCATCAGGCTATCGTCGATGCGCGTGAGCTGCGCTGCCAGACGCGGGCGCAACACCGCGCCCAGCGCGGAAAAGCCGTTACCCGCCCCCACCCAGTCGCCGCCGCCATCCGGCACGCTCACCGACTCGGGCAGCGCCAGCGCAGGTTCTGTCACGCACTGCCAGTCATCCCCGGCGCGCTGATACGCCGCCCAGTAGACTTCGGCCATGCGCGCATCGAGCACGGCCAGCACCCGATCTGCAGCGGTCTGTTCGGCGATGGACTCCAGCGTGGAGACCCCGACCACCGGCAGGTCGGCGCCCAGCGCCAGGCCCTGCGTCACCGCGCAGGCGATGCGCAGGCCGGTAAACGAGCCCGGCCCCGCACCATAGCCGATGCCATCGAGCTGGCGCAGGCTGAGCGCCGATTCGCGCAGCAGTTCATCCACCATCGGCAATAACAGGCTGCTATGGCGCTGTTCGGCAAGCACCCGGCGAGCGAGAATCCGGCCTTCGAGCCACAGCGCGGCCGAGCACCATTCGGTGGACGTATCGATCACGAGCAATTTCATCGGCGCAATTTTACCGGTAGTCACCCGCGACAACACGACACGGTGCGGCAGTCATGCAATTTATCCGGCAGCAGGAAATAGCTTAAAATGGCGCCCTGCTTCATATCCGCTTGACCCCCGATGGAATCCACCGTTACCACGCCGACCACAACCGGCGATTCGCCTTTGGCGCGCGACGTCAAAAAACGCCGCACCTTCGCGATCATTTCCCACCCCGACGCTGGTAAAACCACGCTGACCGAAAAGCTTCTGCTGTTCGGCGGCGCCATCCAGATGGCCGGCACGGTCAAGGCCAAGAAAAGCGGCAAGTTCGCCACCTCGGACTGGATGGAAGTGGAACGCGAACGCGGCATTTCGGTCGCCAGTTCGGTGATGCAGTTCACGCACGGCGACTGCGTGTTCAATCTGCTCGACACCCCGGGCCACAAAGACTTCTCCGAAGACACCTACCGCGTTCTGACTGCGGTGGACGCCGCGATCATGGTGGTCGATGCCGCCAAGGGCGTGGAAGAACAGACCATCAAGCTGCTGGAAGTCTGCCGCCTGCGCGACACGCCGATCATCACCTTCATCAACAAGATGGACCGCGAGGTGCGCGATCCTCTGGAGTTGCTAGACGAAATCGAATCGATCCTGAAAATCCAGTGCGCGCCCGTCACCTGGCCGATCGGCATGGGCAAGCGCTTTCATGGCGTCTACCACCTGATCAACGACGAAATCCTGCGCTTCAAGGCTGGCGAGGAAAACGCTGACCAGCAGTTCGAGTCGCTCAAGGGCTTGGGCGATGAGGCTTTGCGTGAACGCTTCCCGCTCGAAGCCGACACCCTGCTGTCCGAAATCGAACTGGTGCGCGGCGCCGGCGTCGGTTTCGAGCTCGATGCCTTTCTGAAAGGCAAACAGTCGCCGGTGTTTTTCGGCTCGGGTATCAACAACTTCGGCGTGCGCGAAGTGCTGCGCGCGCTGGCCGACTGGGCGCCGCCACCGCAGCCGCGCGAGGCGGTCGAGCGCGTGGTCGACCCTACCGAACCCAAGTTCACCGGCTTTGTATTCAAGATCCAGGCCAACATGGACCCGCAGCACCGCGACCGCATTGCTTTTTTCCGCGTGTGCTCGGGCCGCTACACCCCCAACATGAAAGTGCGCCATCGCCGCACCGGCAAGGAAATGAAGATCGCCAACGCGGTGGTCTTCATGGCCAACGAGCGCACCCGCATGGACGACGCGGTGGCGGGCGACATCATCGGCATCCACAACCACGGCCAGCTACACATCGGCGACACCCTGACCGAGGGCGAGGCGCTGCAATACAAGGGTATTCCCTACTTCGCCCCCGAACTGTTCAGCCGCCCGCGCCTGCGCGACCCGCTGCGCGCCAAGCAGTTAAACAAGGGCTTGCTGGAACTGGGCGAAGAAGGCGCGGTGCAGGTGTTCGAACCGTTCGTCGACAACACGCTATTAATTGGCGCCGTCGGCCAGTTGCAGTTCGAAGTCGTCGCCCATCGCCTGCGCACCGAATACGGCGTCGACGCCAGCTTCGAGAATGCAGGCATCTACACCGCGCGCTGGGTCACCTGCCCCGACGCCGCGCATTTGGCTGAATTCACCAAATCCAACTCACTCAAGCTGGCGAAGGATGTCGACGGCAACCTGGTGTATCTGGCCGATACCCGGGTGAATCTCTCGCTGGCACAGGAACGCTGGCCCAAGGTGGCGTTCCACGATACGCGGGAGCATGGGCAGGTGATGGGTTAGGAGAGTCCGGTAAAGCGCGCCGTGTTCGTGCCTTGGCCGCCATACAAGCAATAGTGATTGTTGGTCACCAGACATTGCGCTCAGATGATTTACGAGCCGGGTGCGCTATCACGCATAGTGCTTAAACGCAGCATAAGACGCGTCTGAAGACCACATGCGACTTGCGCCTCGATCAAAAAGCAGTCATTGCTGTGCTAGCTTGGTCATTCATGTCCGAATGATTGGGCAACAGTCTTTAGAAATGGATGAGTGCCGATGCCCCTGATTCTGGCTCTGCTTTTACTGGCCATTACCCTGGGTGGCTGCGCCACAGAACGCCACCCTGATGCCATCGAGCCAGCAGATCCGGGACGCCTCCCCACCGCTCAAAAACGCGTCAACATTGCCGGGTTGCGTCCGTGCAGCGATGGTGCCGCGCGCACGCTGCAAGTCGATCCAGGCCAGCCGATCAACATTCTGGTGCATGGTTGTAACGGTTCAACCGGTAAATTCCGCACGCTGGCTGAGGTGCTCACCTTTCATGGCCAGCAATCCGCTTGTTTCGATTACGATGACCGCGACAGCCTGATGGTGAGTTCGGGCCAGTTGGCAAACGCTGTTGATGCGCTTGCACAGCATCTGGACACGCCGACCATTACAGTAATTGGCCACAGTCTGGGTGGGCTCGTCGCCCGCAAGGCATTCATTGAAAACCATCCCAATCCTTTGCGGAACACGCAAATCGACCTGCGACTGGTCTCAGTCTCGGCACCGTTTTCCGGTATCGCTGCCGCACGATTGTGCGCGGCCCCTGCACTACGCATCGCGACGCTCGGTTTGAATGACCTGGCCTGCTGGCTGATCAGCGGCGACAACTGGTATGAGATCACGCCAGCCTCGAACTTCATTCAGCAACCAGGCAGCCTCACCCCCAAGTGCGGCGTCATCTCAAGGTGGTGACCGACGAGCGCGGCACTTGCCGCCGCCGTGACGATGCCGGCGAATGTATCGAGGACGATTTTATTTTCAGCGTGGACGAACAGCGCTATCCATTGGTCACCCAGACACCCCGGACCACTGACGTCGAGGTGCCCGCTGGGCACGTCGAAATTGTTGGCGAATCCGGTGTCACGCCGCAAAAACTGATCGATGTATTTCAGCGCGAGGGCATTGTCCGTGCCACACCGCCGGAGCGGCTGTCTGCATTCCAGGCGCTACTGGTGCAGCTTTATGGGCAATAAACAGAAACAGTCTGCTTCATTCAAGTACGAGTAAACAACCAAATTTGAAAGAACAGGGCGCCAGCCTGAGCTTGGCTGCCAGCCCAGCTCAACCTCCAGCATCAAGCTTCCCTGAAAAATCGGATCGCCTCATCCAGCCGGTGAACGGGGCGAACCTCCATCCCGGCAATCTTCTGTTTGGGTAGATTGGCTGCCGGCACGATGGCCTGGGTAAAGCCAAGCTTGGCGGCTTCTTTCAGGCGTTCCTGACCGCGTTGTACCGGGCGGATTTCGCCGGCCAGCCCCACTTCACCAAACATCACCAGCTTGTCGGGCAGCGGCTGGCTGCGCAGTGACGACACGATGGCGGCGAGCACCGCGAGGTCGGCGGCCGGCTCGCTGATCTTGACCCCGCCCACCGCATTGACGAACACGTCCTGATCGAAGCAGGCGATGCCGGCATGGCGATGCAGCACGGCGAGCAACATGGCGAGCCGGTTCTGTTCCAGGCCCACGCTCAAGCGGCGCGGGTTGGGTGCGTGGCTGCTGTCGACCAGCGCCTGGATCTCGACCAGCAGCGGGCGGGTGCCCTCCTGGGTGACCAGCACGCAGGAACCGGGCACCGGCTCGCCATGGCGTGACAAAAAAATGGCCGAAGGGTTGGACACGCCCTTGAGGCCTTTTTCGGTCATCGCGAACACGCCGATTTCGTTGACCGCGCCAAAGCGGTTCTTGATCGCGCGCACCAGCCGGAAACTCGATCCGGTATCACCCTCGAAATACAGCACGGTGTCGACGATGTGTTCCAGCACGCGCGGGCCGGCGATCGCGCCTTCCTTGGTGACGTGGCCGACCAGGATGATCGCGGTGCCGCTCTGCTTGGCGAAGCGTGTGAGCTGCGCCGCGCACTCGCGCACCTGCGCCACCGATCCGGGGGCGGAGGTCAGTGCTTCGGAATAGACGGTCTGGATCGAATCGATGACCGCGACTTCGGGCTTGAGGTCGTCGAGGTGCGCCAGGATGGCTTCGAGGCGGATTTCCGGCAGCACCGGCAGATTCGTTTCGGGCAGGGACAACCGCCGCGCCCGCAGCGCGACCTGGCGGGCAGATTCTTCCCCGCTGACGTACAGCGCGCTCATCCGCGTGGAAAGCTCGGCCAGGGCCTGCAGCAACAGCGTCGATTTGCCGATGCCGGGATCGCCGCCGATCAGCACCACCCCGCCCGGCACCAGTCCGCCGCCCAGCACGCGGTCGAGCTCGCCGATGTTGGTGGCGATGCGACATTCTTCCGTGGCTTCGACGTCGAGCAGGCGCTGCACCTTGCTGCTCGCCGCCAGGCCGGCGAAACGCGGCTTGGTCGATTCGGCGATGGATTCAACCAGGGTGTTCCAGGCGTTGCAGGCCGGGCATTGACCTTGCCACTTGGGCGACTGGCCACCGCATTCGGTGCAGGTATAGATTGTTTTGGCTTTGGCCATCAGGGTTTATGTTTTTTTGGTTGTGTCGCGTTCAAAATCCAAGTTCGCGTTGATGGCGAATCGCCATAACGCGCGCGATATCACGCATTTCATCGTAACGATAGAGCGCGATGTAGCCAGTTTTGCCGCGTGAGATGAGCAGCTCGTGTATCTGGCTTTCCCGACGCCGGCCGATGTTGGGATGCTGGCTCAGCATGGCTATCGCCGAAAGAATAAGTGGAATGGTTTTTCTGGCGGCGGGCTCATCCACTTCGAGCAGAAAGTCTTCCAGCCGCTCCAGATCGTCAAACGCTCGCAGCGTATAGACAACCGCAGTCATCGATCAGAACTTGATCGGTTTGGGGCGCTTGGCAGGTTTGCCTTCGAGCTTGTTCAACAAATATTGATGCACATCTTCCATCGCATAGCCTTCCCCGGTCTCGCTCATTTCACGGTCGGCTTCCAGCGCCTCGACCATAAACGCGGCGTAAGCCTCGGATTGCTCCACACGTTCCTCCAATGCTTCGATCATCCAGGCGTGGGGCGATTTACCGGCAGCTTCGGCCAGCGGCGCAATGCGAGACTTAAGTGGTTCGGGTAATTTCAGGGTGGTGGATACGGCCATGACAATCTCCGGCTATCGTAGTGTTACCAAAGTAGCACCACGATGGTCCAGGGTCAAATCACGCCGGGAAGACGCCGGTCGACAAATAGCGATCGCCACGGTCGCAGACGATGGTGACGATCACCGCGTTTTCGACTTCCTTCGACAGTTTCAAGGCCGACCACAATGCACCGCCGGACGAGATGCCGGCGAAAATGCCCTCCTCGCGCGCCATGCGCCGCGTGGTTTCCTCGGCGTCGTACTGGCCGACGTAAATCATGCGGTCGACGCGCTCGTAATCGCAGATGGCGGGCACGTATTCGTCCGGCCATTTGCGGATGCCGGGAATCTGCGCACCCTCGTTCGGCTGCACGCCGACGATCTGGATAGCGGGATTCTGCTCCTTGAGATAGCGCGAACAGCCCATGATGGTGCCGGTGGTGCCCATGCTGGAGACGAAGTGGGTGATCTTGCCCCGCGTGTCGCGCCAGATTTCCGGCCCGGTGGTGCGGTAATGCGCTTCCGGATTGTCGGGGTTGGAAAACTGGTCGAGGATCTTGCCGATGCCCTGTTTCTCCATCGCAATCGCCAGATCGCGCGCGCCTTCCATGCCGGCTTCCTTGCTCACCAGCTGCAGTTCGGCGCCAAACGCGCGCATGGTCTGGCGCCGTTCGATCGACAGGTGTTCGGGCATGATGAGAATCATCTTGTAGCCGCGCATCGCCGCCGCCATTGCCAGCGCGATGCCGGTGTTGCCGCTGGTCGCCTCGATCAGGGTGTCGCCGGGCTTGATGTCGCCGCGCGCCTGCGCCGCGTCGATCATCGACAGGGCCGGACGGTCCTTCACCGAGCCGGCCGGATTATTGCCTTCGAGCTTGGCGAGGATGATGTTGCTGCTGAGGCCCGGCATGCGCTTGAGACGCACCAGCGGCGTGTTGCCGACCGTGTCTTCGATGGATTTGTAGGGATTCGTGTCCGTCATGTCCGCATCCATTCAAGCGCTCAGCGCATTACTGCCGCCCGATCGGCAGGTAGTCGAAACCCATGTCGCGCATCGCCTGCGGCTCATACAGGTTGCGGCCGTCGAAAACCAGCGGGCTCTTGAGCAGCGACTTCATGGTATCGAAGTTGGGGCTGCGGAAGACTTTCCATTCGGTGACGATCAACAGCGCATCAGCGCCCTTCAGCGCATCCATCGGGCTGTCGACCAGCAACAGGTCGGGGCGTTCGCCGTAGATGCGGCGGGTTTCTTCCATCGCCGCCGGGTCGTAGGCCGATACGCTCGCGCCCATCGCCCACAGCGCTTCCAGCATGCTGCGGCTGGGCGCTTCGCGCATGTCGTCGGTATTGGGCTTGAACGCCAGGCCCCACATGGCGAAACGCTTGCCCTTGAGGTCGGTGCCCAGGCGTGCGGTCAGTTTGTTGACCAGCACCTGCTTTTGCGCCTCGTTGGCTTCTTCCACTGCGTCGAGCACGCGCAGCGGGACGCCATTTTCCTGGCCGATGCGGCGCAGCGCCTGCACGTCCTTGGGAAAGCACGAGCCACCGTAGCCACAGCCTGCATACAAAAAGTGATAGCCGATGCGCGGATCGGAACCGATGCCATGGCGCACCTGCTCGATGTCGGCGCCGAGTTTTTCCGCCAGCACGGCAAGTTCGTTCATGAAGGAAATGCGCGTCGCCAGCATGGCGTTGGCGGCGTACTTGGTAAGTTCGGCACTGCGCACGTCCATCACGGTGAGGCGGTCGTGATTGCGCTGGAACGGCGCGTACAACTGACGCAGCAAGGCGGTGGCGTGCTCGCTGTCGGTGCCGATCACGATGCGGTCGGGTTTCATGAAATCGTCCACTGCCGCGCCCTCTTTGAGGAACTCGGGATTGGAGGCGACGTTGAATTCGTACGCCACGCCACGCTGGCTCAACTCGTCCTGCATGGCGGCTTTGACTTTGTCCGCGGTGCCAACCGGCACGGTGGACTTGTCGACGACCAGTTTGTAACCCTGCATATGGCGGCCGATGTTGCGGGCCGCGGCGACGACGTATTGCAGGTCGGCCGAGCCGTCTTCATCCGGCGGCGTGCCGACCGCGATGAACTGGATTTCACCGTAAGCCACCGATTCTTCGATATCAGTGGTGAAGGACAGACGGCCTGCCGCGACGTTGCGGCGCACCATGTCCTGCAGCCCGGGTTCGTAAATGGGGATGCCGCCGGCTTTCAGCGTGTCGATTTTCTTCGGGTCGAGATCGAGGCATAGCACCTCGTTGCCGACTTCTGCCAGGCAGGTTCCGGTGACCAAACCCACATACCCGGTGCCAATGACGGTAATTTTCACGCTGTCTCCCCAGACTTGTGTAACTCGAATTGAATGTGCTGCAAGGCGACCAGCGGGTCGACTGCTGCGGTAATCGGACGGCCGATCACCAGATCGGTGGCGCCTGCGCTCAAGGCCTGCTGCGGCGTCATGACCCGGCGCTGATCGCCCGCGTCAAAGCCAGCCGGGCGAATGCCGGGCGTCACCAGGCGGAAATCTCCGCCCAGATCCGCCCGCAGCATCGACGCCTCCTGCGCAGAACAGACGACGCCGTCGAGTTTGCAGTGCTGCGCAAGCCGTGCCAAACGCAACACCTGATCGGCGGGGGCTGCGGCGACGCCGACTTCGCCCAGGTCTTCGGCGCTCATGCTGGTCAGCACCGTGACCGCAATCAGCAACGGCCGCGGTCCATTCCCGAGCGCCTCGCGGGCGGCGGTCATCATGCGCGAACCGCCCGAGGCATGCACGTTGAGCATCCATACGCCCAGCCCGGCTGCCGCACGGCACGCCGCTGCGACGGTATTGGGAATGTCGTGAAACTTGAGGTCGAGAAAAACCTCATAGCCGCGCGCAACCAGCGCCCGCACAAATTCCGGGCCGGCGGCAGTGAACAACTCCTTGCCGACTTTGAGCCGGCACAGCGCAGGGTCGAGCCGGTCCACCAGCTTCAGCGCGGAGGCAGCATCGGCGAAATCCAGCGCCACTATGATCTTGGTCGAATTCATCGCATCCCTTGCAACTTGAGTCTTGAACCTTGCATCTCAGCTTTCACTTTCTTGGCGTTCGGGATCAACGCTGTCCCAGCGGCCGCATGCCGGGCAACGCCAGAAAAACTGCTTGGCCTTGAAACCGCAGCTGTCGCATTGGTAACGCATCATGCGCTGGCTGTGCGCGGCCACCAGGCTCTTTTCGACTTGCAGCAACTCGCGCTCGCCCGGTTCGGCGTTGATCAGCTGGGCTTCAAGCAGGCGGTCCAGCGTGCGCAGACTGGGGTTGCGGCGCAGCTCTTCACGCGCAAGCTGGGTGGCGGCAAACGCCCCTTCGGTTTCCGAAACTGCCAGATAGAGCGCGCTGAACACATCCTGCGAGGGTTGCCGCGCATACAGGGCACGCAGCCACTGCACGCCTTCTTCCATGCGCCCCAACTGACGATAGCTGCCCAGCACACGCTCGACCACCAGCGCCATGTGCGCCG
>NCCT01000037.1 GCA_002279795.1 Hydrogenophilales bacterium 12-61-10 | reverse complement strand
GATGCGGTTGCCCTGGATGAGGATGTCGGCGGTGGCGGGGCGGTCCGTGTCGCCGTCATGGTCATAGACGGCGGCGCCCTCGATCAGCAGGCCGGATGAGGCGGCGGCGGGTGCGGACATGCGCTTCGGGCCTTGCAGGATCACTGGATCCAGTTTGTGATGGCGCGCCGCCCCGGTCCAGGGGTGGCGTGGCAGGGGATCGGCATGGCCAGGCTTCAGCTCACCTTCGCCTGCGGCGGCTACGACCGGGTGCGCGCGCTGATGGATGGTCGCGTGGCGGTGGAAGGCGTGGACCTGCAGGTCTTCCCGCTGGAGCCGGAGGAATGCTTCGCCCGTGCCTTTCGCAGCCAGGACTTCGACATCACGGAGCTGTCCGGCAGCAGCCATCTGCTGACCACGGCGCGCGGCGACGCGCACTACGTCGGCATCCCGGCCTTCGTCTCCCGCGTCTTCCGCCATTCCGCCTTCTACATCCGCACCGACCGCGGCATCGGCGGCCCCGAGGACCTGCGCGGCCGCACCATCGGCCTGCCGGAGTATCAGATGACCGCCTGCCTCTGGGCGCGCGGAATCCTGTCGGACACCTATGGCGTGCCGGCGGAGGCGGTGCATTGGCGCAATGGCGGGCAGGAACAGCCAGGCCGGACGGAACGCACCGCCATCACCCTGCCGGCGCGGATCGACCTGCAACCCATCCCGGCTGGCAAGACGCTGTCCGGCATGCTGGAATCGGGCGAGCTGGATGCGCTGGTCACCGCCCGCGCGCCCTCCTGCTTCGTGCGCGGCGCGCCGCATGTGGGGCGGCTGTTCCCGGATTTCCGCGCGGCGGAGGAAGCCTGGTTCCGCCGCACCGGGATGTTCCCCATCATGCATCTGATCGGCATCCGCCGCAGCCTGGTGGAACGCCATCCCTGGCTGGCCGCCAGCGTGATGAAGGCCTTCGAGCAGTCCCGCGCCATCGCCCTGCATGAGCTGTCGCAGGTCGGCACGCTGTTCACCGCGCTGCCCTGGTTGGCGGATGACCTGGCGCGCGCCCAGGCGGTGATGGGGCCGGATTACTGGCGCTACGGCGTCGGCCCCAACCGACCGGAACTGGCCGCCATGGTGCGCTGGGCGCGCGAACAGGGGCTGATCGACCACGACATGCCGGTGGAGGCGATGTTCGCCGCCGCCACGCTCGACCCCGCGCGGATCTGAGCGGTGGTGGACGCGCCGGCAATGTCCGGACATAATGACCGGGCACGAAGAGGGCAGCCAACGCCCCGATGCCACACGGTCCCGAGGCTTCTCCAACCGTCGAGGACGACATGCCCATGACCCATGCCATCACCCGTCGCGGCGTCGCCGCGCTGGTCACCCGTGGCGGCCTCGCCGCGCTGGCCACCGGCGCGCTGGCCGCGCCGGCCCTCGCCCAGGGCCGCTTCCCGTCGCGTGACCTGACCTGGCTGGTCTATCAATCCCCGGGCGGATCGATCGACGTCACCACCCGCACCATCCAGCCCTTCCTGGAAGCGCGCGGCTTCAAGTCGCAGCTGGAATACGCCACCGGCGCCGGTGGCCGCGTGGCGCGCAGCAAGCTGGCCAGCAACCGCGCCGATGGCCACACCATCATGACGGAAGTGGCCCCCGGCGTTTCCGTGGACACGGCGATGTTCGAGGTGCCCTACACCGCCACCAGCTTCGCGCCGATCTATGGCTGGCAGTCCAGCGGCGGGCAGCTCAATGTCAAGAAGGACAGCCCGATCCGCAGCATGGCGGATTTCGCCGCGGAGTGCCGCAAGCGCCGCGTCGTCGTCGCCTCCATCGGCCGTGGCGGCGCGCACCACCTGCAATTGCTGGCGCTGCGCCGCGACCTGGGCGTGCCCTTCGACATCGCGCATTTCTCCGGCAGCTCCGCCGCCTATGCGCAGGTGATCGGCGGGCATGTGGATGCCTCCATCGGCGGCCCCGCCTCCGGCTCCCGCGCGCTGGACAACCTGCACATCATCGGCGTGTTCGAGCCGACGCGCGCCAAGGCGCTGCCGGACCACCCGACGGTGACGGAACAGGGGCTGACCATCCAGCTGGTGCCGCAGCTGTTCTTCGCGCCCACCGTGGCGCAGGATCGCGTCGCCGAATGGGGCCCGGCCGGTTTTGAACAACGGCTGGGTGAAGCCTGGGGCCGCTTTGCCGCCACGCTGAGCTGGCTGCGCGTCGAGCGTGTGACCGGCGATGCCGCCGTTGCCAAGGCCTGGGCCGAGCTGGTCGATGGGCGCATCGATCCGGCGGTGGGTGTCATCGCTGCGCTGTAACTTGTTCAGCTTGCCGAAAGCGCGGCTGCGGCAATCTCCATCGCACGGCTGGGGTTTGGACAAAGTGTCGCAATCCCCAGTCCTTGAGCACACAAGGGTCGAAGCGTATGGAGCCCGTCCAAGCGATCCGGCGCAGACGCCCGGGCGTGTGAAAAACCTGCCGGCCACAAGCCGGCGCGAGGAGAACAACTGATGAAGATTCTGGGTTTTGTCGCCGCTGCCCTGGTGATCGCCGCTCCGGCCGCCGCCAAGGAAATCACCGTCAAGATGCTGAACAAGGGTGCCGAAGGCGCCATGGGCAAGGATTTCGTGCTGAAGGCCGGCAAGCCGGGCCTGTATGGCATCAAGTGCCTGCCGCACTTCTCCATGGGCATGGTTGCCCTGGTGCAGGTCGGCAACGGCCCGTCGGCCAACCTCGCTGCCGCCAAGGCCGTGAAGCTGTCGCCGCTGGCCACCAAGCGCATGACCGCCTACCTGGCGAAGGCCAAGTAAGCCCAGCCGGTAACGGATGATGAAACGGCCGGGGTGGCAACACCCCGGCCGTTTTCGTTTTAGAGCCCTGCCGCCCTCAGCATCGCCGAAGCCCCGGCCTCCGCATCATCACTGCCAGTGCGGAAAAAGGCGAAGAGTTCGCGCGCTGTACCCGGCCCCGACGCATCGATCGTCGCCGCAGGGCGGGACAGGAACTCGGCGGCATCCACCAGCACATCCAGCTGGCCCTTTTGAGCACACAGCCGGATCACGTCACCATCACGCACGCGGGCAATCGGCCCGGCGGCCATGGCTTCCGGGCAGAGGTGGATGGCGGCCGGCACCTTGCCCGACGCGCCCGACATTCGGCCATCGGTAACGAGCGCCACCTTGAACCCGCGATCCTGCAGCACGCCTAGCGCCGGCGTCAGCTTGTGCAGTTCGGGCATGCCATTGGCCTGCGGGCCCTGGCCGCGCACCACCACCACGACGTCACGATCCAACTCGCCCGCCTTGAAGGCGGCCTGCACGCTTTCCTGATCCTCAAATACGCGGGCGGGCGCTTCGATCGTCCAGCGTTCTTCGTCCACCGCGCTGGTCTTGAAGATGGCGCGGCCCAGATTGCCTTTCACCAGCCGCATGCCGCCATCGGCGCGGAACGGGCTGGAAACGGACCGCAATATGCTCTCGTCACGGCTTTCCGGCACGTCGCGCCACACCAGCTGGTCACCGTCCATCGCCGGATCGCGGGCATAATGGGCCAGGCTGTCACCGGCGACGGTGGGAATGTCGCCGTGCAGCAAACCGGCATCCAAAAGGGTGCGAATGGTGAAGGCCATACCGCCCGCCGCGTGGAACTGGTTCACATCCGCTGCGCCGCCCGGATAGACGCGGGCCAGCAGGGGCACGGCGCCCGACAACTCATCAAAATCCTGCCAGTCGATCAACACGCCTGCCGCCCGCGCGATGGCGGGCAGGTGGATGGCGTGATTGGTCGAGCCGCCGGTGGCCAGCAGGCCCACGATGGCGTTGACGATGGCGCGTTCGTCCACACAGGTGCCCAGCGGGCGTTCGTCTGGCTGGTTCAGCGCGATCTTTGCCAGCCGGTGCATGGCGGCGCGGTTCATGGCGGTGCGCAGGCCCGTGCCGGGATTGACGAAGGCCGCGCCCGGCACGTGCAGGCCCATCACCTCCATCATCATCTGGTTGCTGTTCGCCGTGCCATAGAAGGTGCAGGTGCCAGGGCTGTGATAGGAGGCGCTTTCGGCCTCCAGCAACTCGGCGCGGCTTGCCTTGCCCTCGGCGGCGAGCTGCCGGATGCGCTGTTTTTCGACGGCAATGTCTCGCGTCTTTACGCGCCCGCACTCAAGCGGCATGACGGCGGGTTCCCGATGGGGCCGATGGTCGGCACCGTGGTTCCGAAGGGCTGAGCCATGGGCCGCACCAGGAAGGGTCGGGCGGTCAGCGGCTGGCTGATCCACCAGCCCACGACGGGCGACAGCAGCCACAGCAACAGGAACGGCGCCGTGGCGAGCCAGGTTTCAGGGCTGCTTTTTGTCCAGGCCAGGGCCACGATCATCATCCCCGCGAGAAACGGCGCGACCCACATTTCGCGGAAAAAGCCGGCCAGTGAGCGGCGCGCGTTGCGGCGCGCGTACGAAGGCAGTTGCCACAGCAGCAGGCCGCGCCGCGTGAGCAGCATCCGCACCCCCGAGCGCGCAATGGCGCCGAGCGCAATCAGCGTGTCATAGGGCAAAAAGGCCAGGCTCAGCACCGCGAGCATCAGCGGGTGGCCGGCAGACTTGCTGGTCAGGCTCAGGTGCACCAGCCAGTCGCGTTCATCAGGTTTGCGCAGGAGCGCGATCGCGGTGGACAGCAATGAAGGTAGGGCGACCACCGAGAGGACCAGCAGCGACGCGACCCAGGCATGGCGCGGTCCCAGCAGCCAGCCGCCCGCCAGCAAGACAAGCAGCGCCGGCGCGACCAGGCTGCGGCGCAGGTTGTCGAAAATTTTCCACTGCGACAGCACTGAGAGCGGATTCGCTTGCCGCCTGGCCTTCGCGCCATTGGGGCCGGGTGCGCCCGGCACGCGCGGCAGCAGCCAGCCAGCCAGCTGCCAGTCGCCGCGGATCCAGCGATGACGGCGGCTGGCGTCGATGACGATACTGGACGGGTGTTCTTCGATCAGTTCGACATCGGTCACCAGCGCCGAACGCGCATAACCACTTTCGAGCAGGTCATGGCTGAGGATGAGATTTTCGGGAAAGCGCCCGTCGACCGCCTGCCGGAACGCATCGACGTCGTAGATGCCCTTGCCGATGAAGGAGCCTTCGCCGAACACGTCCTGATAGACGTCCGACACCTCGCGCGTGTAGGGGTCGAGCCCCGAGTCGCCCGCGAACAGTTGGGTAAAGCGTGACTGGCTGGCACTGACCAGGCTGATCGAGGCGCGCGGTTGCAGAATCGCATAGCCATCGACGATGCGGCCCCGGGCGGCGTCGTACACCGGACGGTTGAGCGGGTGGGCGAGGTTGCCGACCAGGGTGCGCGCCGCGTCGCGCGGTAGCTGCGTGTCGGTATCCAGGGTAATGACGTACTGGATCGAGGCGAGGATGGACAGATCGCCGACGATCTCCGAAAACGCCGTGTTCGCCTCGCCCCGGAGCCGGGCGTTGAATTGTTCGAGCTTGCCGCGCTTGCGCTCGTAGCCCATCCATACGCGCTCGTATGGATTCCACAACCGCGGCCGGTGAAACAGATAAAAGATGCTCGGGCGGTCGTCGCGGTACGTCGCGTTGAGCGTCTCGACCGCAGCGCGTGCATAAGCGATCAAGGCCGCGTCGTCTGGCAGCGTTTGCTCGGCCGCATCGCGAAAATCCGTCAGCAGGGCAAAGAACAGATTGGGATCGCGGTTGCCGAGATAACGAATCTCCATCGCTTCGAGCAGCGCGTCGACGTCCTGCGGGCTGGCCAGCAGGGTGGGGACGATCACCATGGTGCGGTGGCTGTCGGGAATGCCTTTGGAGAAGTCCATGCGCGGCAGCGTTCGCGGCTGCAGCAGGAGCGTGGCCAGCAGGTTGACCAGCGAGATGGCCAGCGCCGAGGCAGCGATCAGGAGCGGAAGCGCGAACAGCCCGGTGTGCCAGGCAGCCGGGTCGAGCCTGCGCGGATCGAGGCCGAGCACAAACAGCACGACCGTGGTCACCAGCAGGGTGAGCGCCACAATGGCGCCCAGATAGAGCGGCAGGCGGACGTGCCCGCTGATGCGGTTGATGCGGGATCTCAGCGACAGCCGGCAGCCGACCGCATGCTCCAGTTGCGGCCGTCCGCGGTCGGTCAGGTAGTAGCCGACATGCGCGCTGCGGTCGTGGATGCCGTGTTGCACGGCAGCCGCCTGCGCCAGCACGATGGCTTCGCGCGCCACTGCCATTTCGCTACACGTGCTGCCGCGTGCGATGTCTTCGACGACGTGGCGGTAGCGATCGCGGGTGGCGAAGTCCTGGCTGGCGTATTGCGCCATCGGGTCTTCGCGCAAGGTGTGTTCGACGACGCTGAGCGACTCGACGTACTGCTTCCAGTCCATGGCACCGATAAAACGCAGACTGCCGATGCTGTTGGCGATCGAAATCTGGTTGGTTGCGGCCGTGCGGCCGGCCGCTTCCGACAGCTCGGTCGCGGTCACCCCCTGTTCGAGTAGTTTTTGCTCGACCCAGGTCTGGACGAAGGCCATGGACGCGGCTTGCGCCTGGAGCCGGTCGTAAAACTCCTCCACGAACGGTGCGGTCAGCGGCACATCTGCGTTGGCAAACTCGGCCAGCAGGTGAATCAGCTGCTTCGGTTCGCTTTCGGCCGTGGCGAGCATGCGGTCGGCCCAGCTGATGGCCGCGTCGCGCTCCTCGCGCCGTTGCGCAATGCGCACCCCGACCCGGCGCAAATTCTCCAGCAGCGCCAGCTGCAACATGATCGGGAACGCCCACAGCTCGCCCAGCCGCAAGGGCTCAACTGTCTGGTAGGCGGCGATGAACTGGGTGGCGTTGTCGCTGTCGAGGCGACCGTCCATGTGCGAGATCAGTTCCAGCGCCAGGTCGTAGATACGCGGGAAACCGGCCGACGGCCCCTCGGCCAGCTGCGGTAGCTGGCGACTGTAACAGCGCGGCAGATGCCGTCGCGCCATGCCGATCTGTTGCTCGATCAGATAGAAGTTGTCGAGCAGCCAGGCCTCCGCCGGGACGATGCGCTGTCCCGGCGCGGCGGCGGTGACGACGTCGTAGGCCGCCAGCAGAACCCGGGCGTTGTCGGCCAGACGCGGCAACAAGCGGTCCGGTCCGGGGCGGTCATTGATTTGATGCTGGCCCGCCAGCGTGGCTGCGTGGCGTTTCAGTTGTTCGATGCTGAACAGCTCGGAACGCAGCAACTCGGTATCCCGGTCGTTGCGCAGCGCTTGTCGGGTGCGTGCCGTTAATCCGAACTCTTTGATGTCGATGGGTTTCTCCTTGGCTGGACCAGGACAGTCAGTGCAGCGCTGCCAATGCAGCGTGCCCGACAGGTGTGCCGGGCACGCTTCTTCGTTGATTCAATGCCGCGTCCGGGACGCGCTGGCGGCGATCAACGCCGCCAGTAAAACCGCTATGGCTTGCGGATGAAGAGCAGGAACACGCCCGCCGCTAGCGCACCGACGCCAGCCCAGATGGGGACGTTGACGGTTTCCTTGTCCTTGATCGTGAACTCGATCGGTCCCAGCTTGGCTTCATGGGTGTCCTTAGTATAAGTAAACCCGCCGTAGATCAAGCCCAGTACGCCGGCGACGATCAATGCGGCACCCAACAGTTTGATTGCGTTCATGTCAGTTTCTCCGGTATGGCCAGCGTGTTCGCGGCAGGCATCGTCAGACGCCGCGGCCCTGGATGAGCCGCAACAGGATGACCACGACCGCGATGACCAGCAGAATGTGGATGAATCCACCCATGGTGTAGGACGTAACCAGGCCGAGCGCCCAGAGGATGATGAGGATGATTGCGATCGTTTGTAACATGGTGTCAACTCCAGATTGTAGGTTTGTGTGAGGGTGGGGCGGTCATCCCGGGATAGCCCCGCGCGTCGCCCGCCTCATTACATTAGGAAAACAGGCGACGGTTTGCACGGATTATTTGTTGCCGTTTGCCGCATCCTGGATGTTTTCACCAGCTTGTTCGATGCTTTGACCCACCTGCTCCGAGGCCTGATCGACTTCCTTGCCGGCTTCTTCAGCCGGACCTTCCTGCTTGTCGCAGCCGGCCAGCGCTGCCAGCGTCGCACTGAAGGCCAGCGCGAGCGTGAGCGTTCTCATGGCGCGCATCAATCGCCGACCTCGTGGCCGATGACGCCGCCGACGGCAGCGCCGCCAACCGTGCCGATGGCACTGCCATTCGTCAGCACGGCGCCGCCGACTGCGCCAATTCCTGCGCCGATCGCGGTGCTCTTGTCCTGCGACGACATGCCTGCGCATCCGCCAAGGCCGAGCAGGAGACTGGCGCCAAGCAGGCTGAACGTAAGGGTGTGGATGGATTTCATGCTATTCCTTCAAATGGGTCTGATTTTGGCGTGATGGACCGGCAAACCCCTGCCGGGAAACACGGTTTTCGACGGGTCATGATGCCAATATCGCCCATGCAGGATCCGACAAGGCAAGCGTAAGCCGGACCGGTTTTGCGGTCTGTCTGCCAACGCACATAGCCTCGGCAGGCTGCACCGCACCGTTTGCAGATGTCCGTTACCGGCTGGCGTCGCCGTCTTGCCTGTATTGCACGTCGTTCAGCAATCGTTTCAGCTCGGTCTTGACCACGGCATAGCATTCGCAGACCCGGACTTCGAGTCCGGCGCGATTCAGGACCGCGATATGGCCGCGGCGATAACTGATGACACCGGCATGCTGCAATTTTCCGGCTGCCCCGGTGATGCCTTCGCGTCGCACGCCCAGCATGCTGGCGATCAGCTCCTGCGTCATGACCAGTTCGTTCGATGGCAAGCGGTCCAGGGTCAGCAACAGCCAGCGGCACAGTTGCTGTTCCACCGTATGGTGCCGGTTGCATACGGCGGTCTGCGACATCTGCGTCATCAGGGCCTGGGTGTAGCGCAGCAAGACGCGTTGCAGCAGGCCGGCGCGATTGAATGCCTCCAGCAGCTTGTGGCTTTCCAGCCGATACGCGTAGCCAGCGGTCTGCACGACCGCCGAGCTCGACGTGGTGTTGCCGCCCATGAACAGGGAGACGCCGACGACGCCTTCGTTGCCCACGCCGGCGGACTCGGACGAGGCGCCGGATTCCATGACGTAATGCAGGGAGACGATGGCCGTCGTGGGGAAGTAGGCGTGCTTTAACTGGGTCCCGGGTTCATAAATCATCTGCCCGAGCGGCAGATGGACGCGTTCGAGATGCGCGACCAGGGGCTCGAACTCCGCCGCAGGCAGGGCGGCAAGAAGATGGTTCTGGCTGGGATGTGTGAGGGTGTCCATTATCGGGTCGGTGCGCTTGCGTTTATTTCTGCGGCGGGATTTCCACCCCGATGCCACGGTAACCCATGAAGCGGCAGGACTGGCTGAATATCGGCTCGCCGCTGACCCGGAAGCGCTGATGCGAGCCGTCGGCATTGATGCGGTTGTAGACGAAATCGAGGAAAGGCTGGCGGGCGGCAATGGTCGCCAGCAGCCGATTGCGTTCGTTCTCGTTCGAGTCGGTCGCCTGTCCGTCACCTGATTCTGCCGCCGCGGGGCCGGCTTGCGGGGCGAGCATTTCCAGAACCGGGCCGGAGATTTGGGTGAAATTCATGTTCTCGTCCTGCTCCCAGTACCAGTCGGACGCCAGTTCGGTCAGGCTGCGATAGCGGGCTTCGCTTTCGCGCAGCTCGGCGGTCTTTTCCTGTACCGTTTTCTCCAGCTCGGTGTTGTAACGCCCGAGCTGCTTGTAGAGCAGCCGCACTTCCAGCATGTTGCGGATGCGCGTCTTGACCTCGATCAGGTCGAACGGCTTGCTGATGAAGTCGCGGGCGCCGGCCTGCAAGGCACGCAATTTATGTCCCGGCTGGGCGGTGATCACCAGCACCGGAAGATAGTCGTCCATCGTGCCGGCCTTGAGGCTTTCCATCACCTGGAATCCATCCATGTCCGGCATTTGCAGGTCGAGCAGGATCAGGTCGTAGGCGTTTTCATGATGCAGCGCGGATACCTGGCGCGGATTCATCGTCGACTCGACATGGGTGTAGCCGGCTTCGTGCAGCAATTGCTCCAGTAGCTGCACATTGGTTTCCTGATCGTCGACGATCAGGATGCGGGCATTGAGAATATCGTCTTGGTTCACCATGAAATGCTCTTCCAGTTGTTTGCAGCAAGACGCAGCCGTGCAGGGCCGGTTGCGTCAAGCATGCGCCATTGCCCGTTCGGGGAGGCTGGCTGCGAAGCAGTAGCCGTTCCTGCCTTTGCGCTTGGCCTCATACAAGGCCGTGTCCGCGCGTTTCATCAGCGTCTCCACGGTTTCGCCGTGAGGGGAATACAGTGCCACCCCGATGCTGGCAGTGACGTTCACGTCGCGGCCCTGAATGCGATAGGGCTGGGCCAAAGCCAGGATCAACTTCGCTGCCAGCGTGCCTGCGTGGTTGGCATGGTCGGGATGATTCATTTCCCACAAGGCGATCACGAATTCGTCGCCACTGAGCCGCGCGACCGTATCTTCCTGGCGGACTGCGGAAACCAGGCGGTTGGCGACCATGGCCAGCAAGGCGTCGCCCGCATCGTGACCCAGGGTGTCATTGACCTGCTTGAATCCGTCCAGATCAAGATACAGCACGGCCATGCTGCTTTTATTGCGATGCGCATGGGCAATCGCCAGTTCCAGCCGGTCGAACAACAGCCGTCTGTTCGGCAGCCCGGTCAGCGCGTCATGCAGCGCCAGGGATTCCAGCGCGCGGCTGTACTGTTCGAGCTGGCGGTACAGCAAGCGGACTTCGAGCATGTTGTGGATGCGTGTCCGCAGTTCGAGCAGGTCGAACGGCTTGCTGATGAAGTCGCGGGCACCGGCCTGCAAGGCGCGCAGTTTGTGGCCGGGCTGCGCCGTGATCACCAGCACCGGCAGATAGCTGTCGGCTTCGATGACCTTCAGGCCTTCCATCACCTCGAAGCCATCCATGCCGGGCATCTGCAGGTCGAGCAGAATCAGGTCGTAGTCGTTGTCGCGATGCAGCCCGCAGACAGCATGCGGGTCCGTCGTCGAGGTGACGGCGCGATAACCGGCGCCACTCAGTATCTGTTCAAGCAGCATCACGTTGGTTTCCTGATCGTCGACGATCAGGATGCGGGCGTTGAGCAGGTCGTCGGTGCCGACCATCACAAGATCGCCGGGTCGATTGCGCCGACCCGTTCCTCATCTGCCCGGGTCAGCGCACTTTCGAGTGCATTCATGAACTCGTTGACCTTGATCGGCTTGGTGAGGTAACGGAAAAACCCTGCCGCCAGGCCTTTTTCGATGTCGCGTGGCATGGCATTGGCACTGATGGCGAGCACCGGGATATGGGCTGTTGCCGGATCGTCACTCAAAATTTTCAATGCCTGGACGCCGCTGATGCCAGGCAGGTTGATGTCCATCAAAATGACATGCGGAAGATGGGCGCGCGCCAGTGCGATGCCGAGCGTGGCATCGCGCGCGCTCAACATGCGGACATGCGGATGGCCCTCGATGATTTGCTCGACCAGCATCAGGTTGGCTGGATTGTCTTCGACGTAGAGCAGGGTGCGCATCGCCGCGTTTTCCGCCGCCATCGGCCGGTATTCCGCGGCCATCGCGTGTTCCGGAGACAGGATGGGCATGACGTCGCGGATCAGTTCGATCCAGAATTCGCTGCCCTCGCCGACGGTGCTTTCAACGCCGATGGTGCCGCCCATCAGCTCGACCAACTGTTTGGTGACCACCAGGCCGATGCCGGTTCCTTCTTCGATGCCGGTTTCTTGCCCCAGGCGATTGAACGGTTGAAACAGCTGGGCGAGCTTGTCGGCGGATAAACCCGCACCGCTGTCCCTGATGCTGACGCGCAGGTGTTCCGTGCTGGTCGCTATGCATTTCACTTCGACCAGCCCATGCGCGCGGTTGTATTTGATCGCATTGGAAAGCAAATTGATCAAGGCCTGTTTGATCCGGGTGTGGTCGGCATGGGCAAAGCAGTTGGGGTCGACTTTGGCGAAGATGAGCTTGATGCCACGCTGTTGCGCCTGCGGCTCGATCATGGCCTGGCATTCGAGCAGCACGTCGGAGAGCGAGATGGGTTCCAGAGACAGCGACAGCTTGCCCGATTCGATCACCGCAAGATCGAGGATTTCGTTGATAAGGTCGAGCAAATACCATCCGGCCTTGATGATCTGGTGCAGCCTGACGATCTGGGAGGCGGTTGGCGGCGGCGCGCCGGTCTCCAGCAACTGGGCAAAGCCAAGGATGGCGTTGAGCGGCGTGCGCAGCTCGTGGCTCATGCTGGACAGAAAGTTGGATTTCGCCAGGTTGGCTTTCTCCGCCGCGGCTTTCGCGCTTTCGAGCTCGGCGTTCTTGTCCTGCAGCACCTTGTAGAGTTGCGCCCGTTCCGCCTCGACCTGCTTGCGCGCCGTGTTGTCGGTGCCGATCAGCAGATACCCGATGATCCTGTCCTGCGCGTCGCGCAGCGCGGTGACTGACACAAGCACGGGGAAACGGCTGCCATCCTTGAGGATATAGGTCAGCTCGTAAATGTCTTCCATGCCGCGCGAGGCCTTGAACACCAGGGCTTCGAATCCCGGCGTGATGGGCGTTCCGAGTTCGACGCTCAACGCCTCGGCGCGTGCGATCACTTCCTGCGGGTCGGAAATCTCGGCCGGGGTGATTTTGTTCATCACGTCGGCGGCGGTGTAGCCCAGCATGCGCTCGGCGCCGATGTTGAACAGCTGGATGATGCCTTTCTCGTCGGTAGCGATGATCGAGAAGTTGGCGCTGGTCAGGATTGCATTCTGCAGGGCGCCAGTTTTGAGCAGAGCCTGCTGGCGCTGCATTTCATGGCTGCCTGTGGCTTCGTCGACAGCGTCGGCAAGGGCGGGAGAGATTTCGGACATGGCGGGATTCCGTGAAAGCATGAGGGCGATCGCGAGCAGGCTACGCTGATTTTGAGAGGCTCACTGATATTGAGGCGTTTGCAGCGGGAGGCGGACTCGTGGTCCCGCCGAAAATGAGCGTGCATCATCGGATTTTTTTACAGCAGCTTCTGTGCGCTGGCACACATTAGCCGCTCTGCGCGTGTTTTCCGGATACATTGAGCGGCTGACGCAGGCGATGCACAGTCCTGCAAAAACCCAACAAGGAGACCCTTCCCGCCATGCAAGCCGATCGCCCCCTTGCTTTTTTACCCCTGACCGGCATTTATGAGCCATCGGCCATCCAGCAGCTTGCTGACGGCCGGTTTCTGGTGGTCGAAGATGAAAAAAGCCACCCGCTCAGCCTGCTTGCGATCGACTCTGATGGCGAGGTCAGCGTCACGCCCCTGCGGCCTGGCCTGTTCGAGACCGACGACGGCTTCTGGAAACTGGATGACCTTGAAGCGATGGTGCTTGACCGGACGGGGCACCTCTACGCGATGACCTCGCATTCTCGCGATGGCGAGGGCGGCGAAAAACCCTCCCGCGAAAAGCTGGTCCGCTTCCGGATCGACGGCCAACGCGTTGTTGCGCCTCAGGTCATTAAAGACCTGAAGCCCGCTTTGTTGAAGGCGCATCCGGTGCTGGCCGCAGCTGCGGCGGTTCTCGATGTCAAGGCCGGGGGTGGATTCAATATCGAAGCGCTGGAGATGAGCCTCGACCAGCAGCGACTGTTGATCGGCTTTCGCAGTCCCTTGCTCGACGGCCGCGCCATTCTTGCCAGCGTAGACAACCCGGCCGAAATGTTCGACGCCAACGCGCCGCCCCGGGTTACCGCTTCGCTGGCGACGCTGGATCTCGGGGGCGAGGGCATCCGTGCAATGGCCCATATTCCCGCCCTGGATGGCTACCTTATCAGCAGCGGTCCTGTCGGGCGTGCGCCGGTCCCGTTCAAGCTCTGGTTCTGGAGCGGCCGTCCGGGTGAGGCTGCGCGGCGTGTTGCCGTTCCCGGCCTGGCCGGTTTCGAGCGCGCCGAGGGCATCAGTTCGGCGCTCATCGGCGGCCGCCCCGGAATCATCGTCGTGAGCGACGACGGCAATCGCAAGGAAGGGCGCGCAGCGCATTACTTGCTGCTTGAACCCGGGCAGTTGCAGATTGCGCCCTGAGTCCATGAGCCCGGCCACGGGTCAAACTGCGTGCTGGCGGAAACTGGATGCCCGGCGGCCAGCAAGCCTGGCGCGCTGATCGCCCCGGGCAGCCACTATGTCCCCCGCGTTCGCCGCGCTTTAAAGGCATGCCGTGAATACCCTTGAATGCATAGCGGTTTTTGTGCCCGCCCGCATTTTGCACGGGGGCATTTTGTATATAAGCTTTGCCTGATTGAACCAGCGAGACTGCCATGACCGAACGCAACGAACGCAAAACCATTCCGATTCAGGACATCAACGAAGCCAGCAATTGTTCCAGCGCCGAACCCTATGCGCTGATGGTGCTGGGCGATTCCATGCTGCCGGAGTTCGAGGAGGGCGAAATCATCGTGGTCGAGCCGTCCGGGCTGGTGAGAGATGGCTCGTATGTCGTGGCGTTCGTCAACGAGGAATGGATTTTTCGCCAGATCGTCAAACGCGATGACGGCTGGATGCTGAAACCGCTCAATCCCATTTACGAAAATATTCCCGTGGCCGACATCGACGTAGCCAAAGGCGTGGTCATCATGAAAAAACTGCCAGGCAAGCGCAGTGTGCAGAAGAGCTATATCTAATTCCGACTGGCTGACCCGGACTCACTAAAACGGCGGGGATTCCCCGCCGTTTTTCCGCCTGCCGTTTGAGCGGCTGCGGCATAATTGCCCGCCATGCCTGAATTTCTTCCCCCCGCCATTTTTCTCATGGGGCCGACCGCCTCCGGCAAGACTGCGCTGGCGGTCAGCCTGGTCGAGCGTTTTCCGCTCGAAATCATCAGCGTCGATTCGGCGCTGGTCTATCGCGGCATGGATATTGGCACCGCCAAGCCCGACGTCGCCACGCTGGCGCGGGCGCCGCATCATTTGCTGGATATCCGCGAGCCCACCGAGGCCTACTCGGCCGCAGCCTTTTGCGACGATGCACTTCGCCTGATGCGCGACATCGTGGCGCGCGGCAAGGTGCCGCTGCTGGTGGGCGGCACCATGCTGTATTTTCGCGCGCTGTTGAATGGCCTGGACGACTTGCCACGGGCCGACGCCGCGTTGCGCAAACAGCTGGAAACCGAGGCGGCGAGTCGTGGCTGGCCGGCCCTGCATGCCGAGCTGGCGCAGCTCGATCCACCGACGGCCGCCCGGCTGTCGCCCAACGACTCTCAACGCATCGGCCGTGCGCTGGAGATTTTTCGGCTCACCGGCACGCCCATGTCGGCCTTGCTCGATCAACCGCAAACGGCGCTGCCTTACCGGGTGCTCCAGCTCGCGCTGATTCCGTCCGACCGCGCGGTTTTGCACCGGCGCATCGCCACGCGCTTTGAGGCGATGCTGGACGAAGGGCTGATCGATGAAATGCAAAAACTGCGCCGGATGCCCGGACTCAGCGCTGATCTGCCTGCGATGCGGGCGGTGGGCTATCGCCAGGCCTGGGCCTATCTCGATGGCGATATTGACCAGAAAGGCTTGCGTGAACAGGGTCTGGCCGCGACCCGCCAGCTCGCCAAGCGGCAGCTGACTTGGTTGCGGTCATGGCCCGATGCGGTGACGCTGGATGCGCTGTCGGCCGATCTGGAGACCCGGGCGTTCAGCCGGGTCGGGCATCACCTGGCCACGGATGCGGGCAGCGTATCAACCTGAATGGAGTCAACCGTGGCCGATGCCTGCCCGCGATGAAAGCGGATGTTCAGACGTTCGCTCGCGTGCAGGGTGGCGGCATCGTGCACCACGGCGCCATCCGCTTGCTGGACGATGCTGTAGCCGCGGGCCAGCACGCCTTCCGGATTGAGGTGGGCGAGGCCGCTGCCCAGCTGCGTCAATCTGGATTGGCGTAGCTGGGCCTGGTTTTGCGTCGCACGCTGGAAACGGGAGAGCAAGGCGCTCAGCGTGCGTTGTTCGTGCTGGATGCGGTGCCGCGGCGTAACCAGCCGCTGCCTGAGCTGGGCCATGCGGTGCTGCTCGTGGGACAGCCGGTTGCGGGTCGCGTGGCCAAGGCGCTGGGACAGCTGGGTCAGGCCTAGCTGTTGCTGGCGCAGTTGCTCGGCGGGATGGACCAGCCGGCGCGCCAGATAGTCGAGCTGCTGCATGTCGTTGCGCAGCTTGCGGGCCAGGTGCTCGTGCAGCCGGCGCGCCGGGTGCCCAAGCTGCAGCAGCAGGTCCTGGCGCACCGGGCTGGCCAGTTCGGCTGCCGCGGTCGGCGTGGGCGCACGCAGGTCGGCGGCGAAGTCAGCCAAGGTGAAATCGGTTTCGTGACCGACTCCGGAGACCACGGGCATCGGGCTGGCGGCGATCGCGCGCGCGACCGCTTCGTCGTTGAAGGCCCACAGGTCTTCCAGCGAACCGCCGCCGCGGCAGACCAGCAGCACGTCGCATTCGGCCCGCTGCCCGGCGCTGCGGATGGCGGCGGCAATCTGTGCCGCGGCCCCCGCGCCCTGTACCGGCGTGGGATAAAGGATCACCGGCAGACCCGGCATGCGCCGCGCCAGCGCGGTCAGCACGTCATGCAGTGCGGCAGCCTGCGGCGAAGTGACGACACCGATGCAGCGCGGGAAACGCGGCAGGGCGCGCTTGTTGAGCGGGTCAAACAGGCCTTCCGCCTCGAGCCTGGCCTTGAGCTTGAGGAAAGCTTCGTACAGGCGTCCCGCGCCTGCGCGTCGAATCGATTCGCCCGCCATCTGAAATTCGCCACGCGCTTCATATAGCGTGGGCAGGGCACGTAATTCGATGTGGTCGCCGTTGCCAGGGGTAAACCCTGCGAACTGGTTGCGGCCACGAAACATGACGCAGCGCACCTGCGCGCCTTCATCCTTGAGTGAAAAATACCAGTGGCCCGATGCTGCCCGGATGAAATTGGTCACTTCGCCCTCAATCCAGAGCAAGGGCAGCTGCGACTCCAGGGCACGGCGCGCCATGCGGTTTAGTTCGCTCACGGTCAAAACCGGCAGGGTGGGCGCGTTGTCGAATATGTCGTCGATCAAATCCATGGCGCGCAGGATAGCGGGTTCAGCTTCGGCATGGTTCATTCACATTCATCAAACATTCATGAAAATAATGTCCAAAACCCTATTGACGTCGAATGATTTATCCTAACCATATGATAATTAACAAATAAGTGAATTGGTTACTTTTTGGGCCAAAGCAAATTTTCCTTTGTGGGCGGGTGCTTAGCGCACCCATCTAAGGGTTCCTCACAGACTTATCCACACGAATTGTGGAGAAGTCGATGGCCCTGCGAAATCTGCTGACGCCGACAACTGTTGTTTTATTAGGAGTGGTATTCAGTGTTTGCCATCATTGAGGCGGCCGGTTGGCCGATCTTTCCGCTGATTCTGGCGTCCGTCATTGCCGCGGCCATCATCATCGAGCGCGCTTACAGCTTGCGCACGAAGGAAGTCGCGCCAGCCACCCTCCTGCAGGAAACGATCAAGGTTTACCAGGAACGCGGGGTACCTGCCGAACTGATCAATCAGTTGAACGACAGTTCGCCGCTCGGTCGGGTCTTCGCGACCGCACTCCGTAACTCGACAAATTCGCGTGAGGTGATGAAGGAGTCGATCGAGGAATCCGGGCGCGCCGTGACCCATGAACTCGACCGCTTTCTGACGTCGCTCGGCACGATTGCCAGCATGGCGCCTTTGCTGGGTCTGCTGGGTACCGTTATCGGCATGATCGAGATCTTTGGCGCACAGACAACGGGCGGAACCAACCCCGGGCAGCTCGCGCATGGTATTTCCATCGCCTTGTACAACACCGCATTTGGCTTGATCGTGGCGATTCCAGCCATGATTGCCTATCGTTTTTTTCGCAGCAAGGTCGAGTCGCTGGTGGTCGATATGGAGCAGCAGGCCATCAAGCTGGTGGAAATCGTCCACGGCGACCGGAAATGAGAGCCTGCTTCAGCAGGAATCATGCCCCGCGTTGAGACCAGGGTCGGATGGATGCAAGGCGCGGCGCGCTGGCAATGGTCATCCATTGCCAAGCGTCGCAACGCCGCAGACGCCGATCCTGGTCTCAACCCAAAGGGCCGGTGCCTGCGGGCGTTTATGCACTCTGGGTGCATTGCCGCGTTGCGGGTCGCTCATTTGGAACAACCAAACTTCGCTCCCCATGCCTTGCACTGCATCCCGCAGGCAACCGGCGCGGGGCATGATTCCTACTGAAACAGGCTCTATCCCATGAACTTTCGTCGCGGCCGTCGGGAAGACTACCCGGAAATCAATCTGATTCCGTTCATCGACATTTTGCTGGTGATCGTGATTTTTCTGGCTGTCACCACTACCTACGCGCGCTTTGCCGAACTCAAGATCAACCTGCCCAGCAGCAGTGCTGCGCCAGCGCCCAACCAACCCAGGCAGATCGAGGTGGCCGTGGCTGAAAATGGCCGCTATCAGATCGATGCCAACGCGATTGGCGATGCGTCGGTCGATACGCTCGCAGCCGCGCTCAAGAAGGCAGCCGGTGATCAGCGTGACCCGGTGATCGTGATCAACGCCGATGCCCGCGCGTCGCATCAATCCGTGGTGAATGTGATGGAGGCTGCGCGTCAGGTGGGCCTCGTTCGCATTACGTTCGCCACTCAAACCGCTCCCTGAGCGGACGCTCATGTTTTCCCTACAGCATCTTTGGGCGCGCACCAGCGTGTTCACGGTGCTGCTCTCCCCTTTGGCCCTGCTGTTTGCAGCACTCTCCGGACTGCGCCGCCTGGCTTATCGGCGGGGCTGGCTGGCCTCCAGCAACATCGGCGTGCCGCTCATCGTCGTCGGCAACATTACGGCTGGCGGCAGCGGCAAGACCCCGCTGGTGATCTGGCTGGTGAACTGGCTGCGTGCCCGGGGGTTACACCCGGGAGTCGTCAGTCGTGGTTATGGCGGGACGGCACGCGGCTGCGTCGACGTTCTGCCCGGCAGCAGTGCGACAGAGGTCGGTGACGAGCCTTTGCTGATCCGGTTTAAGACCGATGTCCCGGTGGTAGTGGGACGTGACCGCGTTGCCGCCGCCATTATGCTGCTGGCGAACCATCCGGAGGTCAATGTGCTGGTGTCTGACGATGGTTTGCAGCATTACCGCCTGCAACGCGATATCGAACTGGCCGTGGTTGACGCGGCCGCCGGATTGGGCAATGGCTGGCCGCTGCCTGCCGGGCCATTGCGCGAACCCCGGCGTCGCCTTCACCAGGTGGATGCGGTGATCCAGGTGGTGCGCGGCGGGGCGCAGCCGCGCACGGATTTACCGGTGAGCAGCTGGCGCGCGGACTACACGGCTGGCCAGGTTTATCGCTTGCACGCGCCGCAGGCGCTCCGCTTGCTCGATGAGTTGCCCGATCGGGACTGGCTCGCCGTCACCGGAATCGGCCGGCCCCAGGGATTTTTTGACATGCTGAAAACGGCGGGCATGCGCTTCAGGCCGCGCGTGTATCCGGATCACTACGCATTTCAGCCGCAAGACTTGCCGTTAGATGGCGCGGTGGTGATGACCGAAAAAGACGCGGTAAAATGCGCCGCGTTCTCCGGTGCCGATTGGTGGGCAGTACAACTTGATGTCGCCCCGGAGCCTGGGTTCATCGATTGGCTGAGCGCGCGTATCCAGCAGGTCCATCACTCACGCAAGTGCAGGGAGTTAAACGATGCAAAAATCTGACTGGAGCGATCGCCGTCATCCCTGCCACTGGAAATCCGGGGCCGGAGACGCCGGATTCTGGATGCCGGATCGTGCCGAAATCGTCACCCAGTTTTTTACCCGTTATTTGTTCTTCGCGCTCGCGGTAATCTACTTTTCTACGCTCGAGAGCGTGCCGCCGGTGCTGTTCAGCATCGAACAATTGTTGATGGCGCTGGGCGTTTATTTTGCGCTCAACACCTGGTTCTTTTTCCAGGCGCTGCGGGGCGTCACCCTGCAAAACATACGTGGTGCGATGGCCGGCGATTTGCTGATCGTTTCGCTGTGCGTGATTCACGATCCGAATCTCATTCCGCCCTCGGCCCTGGCATTTTTAATGGTATTGCTGGGCAACGGCATGCGCTATGGCATGCGCCTGTTTGCCGAAGTGCTGGGCGGCGCTTTTCTCGGCATGGCGGTTTCGTTCGCTTTTCGTTACCGCCTGGGTGGGTTTGAAATCAGTGCAGGCGACGTTTTTTTTGGTGTGTTCTGGATTTCCCTGGCGTTGTACGCCTACATCCTGATGGGGCGCATCGAAGGTCAGCGCAGCCAGCTCGACTACCGCAGCCGTTTCGATACTTTGACCGGGCTGCTCAACCGACATGGATTGCTGGCCGCAGCGGATACGGTCTTCGACAAGGCTAACGAAGGCAGTCCCGCCACGGTTTTGTTTGCCGACCTCAATCAGTTCAAGATGGTCAACGATCGGTATGGCCACGGCGTGGGGGACCGCGTGCTGGCCGAGTTTGCACAGATTTTCAACGAATCGGTCGAAATGGGCGTATGCGGGCGCTGGGGCGGCGATGAGTTCGTCGCCATCCTGCCCATGCGCAGCGAGCTTGCGATGAAGCAGGTTTTTGAGCGCATCGAGGCGCGTACCCAGGCCTGGAGCCAGAGCAATGGCTTGCCGATGGGCGTGAGCCTGGGGGTGAGCTACGCTCCGCAGGATGGGCAGGACTTGATGACCCTGCTGTCGGTTGCAGACATTCACCTTTATCAAAATAAGTCGCAGCAGCCCGAAGAGGCCAACGCGCAGTCTTTTTACAGGAACCTTGTAGATGAACCCGAAGCTTCTTGATTTACTTGTCTGCCCGGTTTGCAAAGGTCCGCTGACCTGGAAAAAAGCCGCGCACGAGCTGGTATGTCCGGCATGCCGCATTGCCTACCCGATCCGTGACGACATTCCGGTGATGCTGCCCGAAGAGGCGCGCCCGCTCGAGGTCGACGAAATTGACGGCCAGACCTGAGCATGCATTTCCGGGTCGTCATTCCTGCGCGCTATGCATCGAGTCGCTTGCCCGGCAAGCCGCTGGCGGATATCGGCGGGCGTCCGATGGTGCTGCACGTGGTGGAACGCGCGCTACAGGCGGGCGCCGAGTCGGTTGTGGTGGCAACCGATGACGCACGGGTGCAGCGGGCGGTCGCCGATGCCGGCTTTTCGGTCATCATGACTTCGCCCGACCATCAGTCCGGTACCGAGCGCCTGGTCGAAGTCGCCGAAACCCTGGGCTGGGATGACGACACGCTGGTGGTCAACGTGCAGGGCGACGAGCCGCTGATCGACCCGGAACTGATTCGCGAGGCTGCGCGGCAACTGGTGCTGCACCAGGATGCCGTGATGGCGACGCTGGCGCATCCGATTCACGAACACGCAGACTTCATCAATCCCAATGTCGTCAAGGTCGTGGTCGACGAAGCGGGTTACGCGCTGTATTTCAGTCGCGCCCTGATCCCCTGGCCGCGCGACGCCTTTGCCGCAACCCAGGCGATGCCGCACGAGCTCGGAGCCTTGCGTCACATCGGCCTGTATGCCTATCGGGCCGGATTTCTGCGGACCTATGCCAGCCTTGCGGCCTCCCCGCTTGAGCGCTTCGAGATGCTCGAGCAATTGCGCGTTCTGTGGCACGGCTATCGCATCTGCATCGGGATTTCCCCGATTGCTCCCGCTCCGGGAGTCGATACGGCAGACGATCTGGCGCGGGTTCGCGCGCTGTTTCAAACAACTTCAATCCCGCAATAAAATTTTTTAAGTGTTGCTCAAACTGCGCATGGCTTAGGCTAGCGCGGTTTGACAGAGCTTGCCCTGAGGCAGGTCCGATTACATCCATCTACAAACAAGGGAGATCGCAATGCGTTTGATTCTGTTGGGCGGCCCTGGCGCCGGCAAGGGCACCCAGGCCAATTTCATCAAGGAAAAATTCGGCATTCCGCAGATATCAACCGGCGACATGCTGCGTGCGCAGATCAAGGCCGGCACCGAGCTTGGCATGAAAGCCAAGGCCATCATGGACGCGGGTGGCCTGATCTCCGACGACATCATCATTGGCATGGTCAAAGCCCGCCTGACCGATGCCGATTGCAAGAACGGCTACCTGTTCGACGGTTTTCCGCGCACCATTCCGCAGGCCGAGGCCATGAAAGCCGCCGGCGTGCCGATCGATTACGTGGTCGAGATCGACGTCGCCGACGATGAAATCGTCAAGCGAATGTCGGGCCGTCGGGTGCATGTGGCGTCGGGCCGCACCTACCACGTGGTGTTCAACCCGCCGAGATTGGCCGGCAAGGATGATGTGACGGGCGAAGACCTGATCCAGCGTGACGACGACCATGAAGACACCGTGAAAAAACGCCTCGAGATCTATCACGCGCAAACCGAACCGCTGGTGAAATATTACGGCGACTGGGCGGCACGGGGCGAAGCCGGCGCGCCCAAATACGTGAAGGTATCGGGCATCGGCAAAGTCGATGGCATTCGCGACGCGATTTTTGCCGCACTGGTTTAACCCGAGCAAACATGCCGCAGCACATTCCCCCCCTGACCGATACCGAGCGCTGGATCGTGTCAAGCGCGGTGAAGGAGCGCTATGGTCACGATGTCGAGGTTCAGGATGTCGATACCGAGATCCGGTTGTATATCGACGACCGTGAGCTGACCTTGTGCCCGGGTTTTTACTGGCTTGAGCGGGGCTGCCATTTCGTCTTGTCGAAAACCGGCGATTCCCGCTATCGCAGCATGTTTTTCTACCGTATCCGGGATCGTTTCAGCACCGGGCGCGAGGAATACGACGATATCGGCGATTGCGTGACGACCCTGCTGAAAATGCAGGCCGATGAAGAGGCCAAGCGGCTCGCCGAGGGTGAGGCATCCGGCACCAGTTGATTCGACCAGCCAGCCAGCATGAAGGCTGGCTTTTTTACAGCATCGTTTTTAAAAAAGAGGAGACACAACCATGGCGAAAAAAATGAACGCCTTTTACGCACAGTCTGGCGGCGTGACCGCCGTCATCAACGCCTCGGCCTGCGGCGTGATCGAAACCGCGCGCAAGCACAAGGACACGATCGGCAAGGTGTACGCCGGCCGCAACGGCATCATCGGCGCGTTGACCGAAGACCTGATCGACACCACCAAGGAAACCGATGCCGCGATTGCCGCCTTGCGCAGCACGCCGTCGGGCGCATTCGGCTCGTGTCGCTTCAAACTGAAGTCGCTGGAAGCCAACAAGCGCGAATATGCGCGTCTGATCGAGGTGTTCAAGGCGCACAATATCGGCTACTTTTTTTACAACGGCGGCGGCGACTCGGCCGACACCTGCTTCAAGGTCAGCCAGTTGTCCGAAGCAATGGGCTATCCGATCCAGGCGATCCACGTGCCGAAGACCGTCGACAACGACCTGCCGATCACCGACTGCTGCCCCGGTTTCGGCTCGGTCGCCAAGTACATCGCCGTGTCCACGCTGGAAGCCAGCTTTGACGTGAAATCGATGGCGAAGACGTCGACCAAGATTTTCGTCCTCGAAGTGATGGGTCGCCACGCCGGCTGGATCGCCGCGGCGGGCGGACTGGTGGAAGACCACGGCATCCCGGTCGTCATCCTGTTTCCCGAGATTGAATTCGATCAGAAGAAATTTCTTGCCCGTGTCGACAAGCTGGTGAAGGAACACGGCTACTGCACCGTGGTCGTCTCTGAAGGCTGTCACTATCCCGACGGCAAATTTCTCGCCGAGCAGGGGACCCGCGATGCCTTCGGCCACGCCCAGCTGGGCGGCGCCGCCCCGGTGGTCGCCAACATGATCAAGGACGCACTTGGCCACAAGTTCCACTGGGCCGTCGCCGATTACCTTCAGCGCGCAGCGCGCCATATTGCCTCCAAGACCGATGTCAAACAGGCCTACGAGCTCGGCAAGAAAGCGGTCGAACTGGCGATAAAAGGTCACAACTCGGTGATGCCGACGGTCGAGCGCATTTCGGACGTGCCCTACAAATACCGAATCGGCATGGCGGATCTGAAGGATGTCGCCAACGTTGAGAAGTTCATGCCGCGCGATTTCATCACCAAGGACGGCTTCGGCATCACGCCCAAGTGCAAGCGTTATTTGACGCCGCTGATCCAGGGTGAGGATTACCCGAAGTACGCAGACGGCTTGCCGGTATATGTAACGCTGAAGAACCTTGCCGTGGCGAAGAAGCTGGCGGCGTTCAAGCTGTGAGGCGCGACAAACAAGTTGCCTGCAAGGACATGGCATGACGCTTGACCGGGCCAAGCAATTGCTGCGTGTGCAAGCCGATTTTGGCGGCTTTTACAACGGCAATTCGGCCAAGCTGATCTTGTCCGAAGTGCAGCGCGAGCATGGGCAGGACGCGGTTGACGAGTGCATCCGCGATCTCCGGCTCGACGCGGTGTTCGGGTTTGAGCCAGGAACCCGTTTTGAAGGCGGTCTGGCGATGGGCAAGCAGTAAGGAATGGGAACGGCGGCGCAAGCTGCCGTTTTTTTTGAGGCATTCTGGAGGAGGAGACAATAATGAATGAAGGATTGATGTTCGCCCTCGTGGCGGCGGGTCTGGCACTGCTGTACGGCATTGTGTCGATCAAATGGATCACCGGACTGCCGACCGGCAACGACCGCATGCGCGAAATCGCCGCGGCGGTGCAGGAGGGCGCCTCGGCTTACCTGAACCGGCAGTACACCACCATTGCCATCGTTGGCGTGATCCTGCTGGTGGCGATCTTTTTTGCACTGGGGTGGCAGACCGCCGTTGGCTTTGCGCTGGGTGCCGTCCTCTCCGGGCTCACCGGCTACATCGGCATGAACGTCTCGGTGCGCGCCAACGTGCGCACGGCAGAGGCCGCCAAAAATGGCCTCAATGCCGCGCTGAATGTGGCGTTCAAGGGCGGTGCCATTACCGGCATGCTGGTGGTCGGTCTGGGTCTGCTGGGGGTGGCGGGCTACTACGCGTTTCTCACCCTGATGATGGATGCCAGCATGGATGAAGCCACGCATGCCCTGGTTGGCCTGGCCTTTGGCGGCTCGCTGATTTCCATCTTCGCGCGGCTGGGCGGCGGCATCTTTACCAAGGGCGCCGATGTGGGCGCCGACTTGGTGGGAAAAGTCGAAGCGGGCATTCCTGAAGATGATCCACGTAATCCGGCCGTGATTGCGGACAACGTCGGCGACAACGTTGGCGACTGCGCGGGCATGGCGGCAGACCTGTTCGAGACGTATGCCGTCACGATCATCGCCACCATGTTGCTGGGCGGCCTGATGATCACCGACTCTCCCAATGCCGTGATCTATCCGCTGGTGCTGGGGGGCTTCTCGATTATCGCGTCGATTGTCGGCACCTTCTTCGTCAAGGCGCGCGAGGGCGGCAAGATCATGAACGCGCTGTATCGTGGCCTCATCGTATCGGGTGTGCTCGCGGCCATCGCGTTCTATCCCATCACCCACAGGATGCTGGGCGAGGGCGTGATGATCGATGGCAACCTGGTTGCGTCGATGAGCCTCTACTACAGCACCCTGATCGGGCTGGCGCTGACTGCCGCCATGGTGGTCATCACCGAGTACTACACGGCGACGGAATACGGTCCGGTGCGCCACATCGCCCAGGCCTCGACGACCGGTCACGGCACCAACGTCATCGCGGGTATCGGCGTCTCGATGCGTTCCACCGCTTTGCCTGTGCTGGCCGTGTGCGCGGCCATCTGGGGCGCCTACGAACTGGCCGGCCTGTATGGCATCGCGATTGCCGCGACCTCGATGCTGTCGATGGCCGGCATCATCGTCGCGCTCGATGCCTATGGGCCCATCACGGACAATGCCGGCGGCATCGCTGAAATGGCCGGTCTCGACGACAGCATCCGCAACATCACGGATCCGCTCGACGCGGTGGGCAACACCACCAAGGCTGTAACAAAGGGGTATGCCATTGGTTCTGCCGGCCTCGCCGCGCTGGTGCTGTTTGCGGATTACACGCATGCGATCAATGCCAAGGCGCTATTGGCCGACCCGTTTGCCCAGGCCATGACTTTCGACCTGTCCAACCACATGGTCATCATCGGACTGTTCATCGGCGGCATGGTGCCGTACCTGTTCGCAGCGATGGGGATGGAAGCGGTCGGTCGTGCGGCCGGTTCAGTGGTGGTGGAAGTGCGCCGCCAGTTTGCAAGCATTCCCGGCATCATGGAAGGCACGGCCAAGCCGGAATATGGTACTTGCGTCGACATGCTGACCAAGGCCGCGATCAAGGAAATGATCGTCCCCTCGCTGTTGCCGGTCGCCGTGCCCGTCATTGTGGGCCTCACGCTGGGTGCGCAAGCCTTGGGCGGCGTGCTGGTCGGCACCATCATCACCGGTATCTTCGTGGCCATCTCGATGACCACCGGTGGCGGCGCATGGGACAACGCCAAGAAATATATCGAGGAAGGCAACTTTGGCGGCAAGGGCTCGGAGGCGCACAAGGCCGCCGTCACCGGCGACACCGTGGGCGACCCCTACAAGGACACCGCAGGTCCAGCCGTCAACCCGCTGATCAAGATCATCAATATTGTTGCGCTGCTGATCGTGCCCCTGATTGCCTGAAGCCGATGCGGTTTGAAATACGTTAAGCTTCGCCCTGCGTCGGCCAGCTTCAATCAGGCAGGCGACACAGGGAAATGACTCAAATAACTTAGGAGGATGCAAGGAATGGCAAAAAATGTAGGCGGTATCGACCGTATTGTTCGGGCTGTTGTGGGTATTGGACTGATCTACTGGGCGATGACGCCGACCGGCCCGATGATGATTGCCGGCCCGATTGGATTCATTGTGCTGTTGACTGCGATTTTTGGCTGGTGCCCGGCGTATCTGCCATTTGGCATCAAGACCAACAAGGCAAAGTAAACTTTTGCCCAACTGTCGAGTCACACGAAGTGCGCCCATCGGGCGCACTTTTTTTGGGAACCCTATGCGTATTCTTGTTTTGCTTATTGCACTTGCTGTGACGAATGTGGCTCATGCGGGTGGCGTCGAACGTTTGAAAGCGTTTGTTGCCGGCGCAAAAACCGCTGAATCCGACTTCACCCAGACCGTTTCCGACCGCTCGGGACGCGTTACGCAGCAAGCCAGCGGAAAAATGAGGTTTGCCCGGCCAGGCAAGTTTCGCTGGGATTACGTGGCGCCTTATTCACAGGTGATCGTGAGCGATGGCGTCAAGCTGTGGCTGTACGACGCCGATCTTGAGCAGGTAACCGTCAAGTCCCTGGGTGATGCCATGGCAGGGACTCCGGCCGCCCTGCTGGCGGGCGATAACGCGATCGAAAAATATTTCACCCTGAAAAATGCAGGCACGGCGAGCGGTCTGGAGTGGCTGGAGGCCACGCCCAAAAGCCGGGACACGACGTTTGAGCGTATCCGCATGGGTTTCAAGGGAGATGTGCTCGCGCAGATGGAACTATTCGATTTTTTTGGCCAGCGCACCGTGCTCAAGCTCGCCGGCTTGACGCGTAACCCTGTCATCGCACCAGCCTACTTTACTTTTACCCCGCCCAAAGGGGCAGACGTCATTGGCGACTGACGACTTGTTTCAAGCCAGCGCGGCGGCTGCGCGTCCGGGCGATGCGCCACTGGCCGAGCGCCTGCGCCCGCGCACCCTGGATGAAGTCGTCGGGCAGCGCCATCTATTGGGCGCGGGCAAGCCGCTCAAACTTGCCTTTGATTCCGGCAAGCTGCATTCGATGATTTTATGGGGCCCGCCGGGGGTGGGGAAAACCACCCTGGCGCGGTTGACCGCGCAAGCCTTCGGTGCCGACTTCATTGCCATTTCTGCCGTGCTAAGCGGCGTGAAGGACATTCGCGAAGCGGTCGAACGCGCGCGCATGAACCAGTCCCTGTCCCGCGCCACCATTGTCTTCGTCGACGAAGTTCACCGCTTCAACAAAGCGCAGCAGGATGCTTTTTTACCGCATGTCGAAAGCGGCCTTTTCACCTTTATCGGCGCGACCACGGAGAACCCTTCGTTCGAGGTCGTCGGCGCCTTGCTGTCCCGCGCCCAGGTCTACGTATTGAAGTCGCTGACGCCGGATGAACTGGGTCAATTGCTGCAACATGCGCTGCAAGCGTTGCCGAACCTGAAGCTGGCCGACGGCGTCGATCAGCTGCTTGCGGCTTACGCCGACGGTGATGCGCGAAAACTGCTGAATTTGCTGGAGCAACTTGATAGCGCGGCCCGCACCGCACAGGTTGACGCAATCGACACGGTGTTTGTTGAAAACGCACTGGCGCAATCCTTGCGCCGTTTCGACAAGGGCGGAGAAGCCTTTTACGACCAGATTTCCGCCTTGCATAAAAGCGTACGCGGCAGCAGCCCCGACGCTGCGCTGTACTGGCTGGTTCGCATGCTCGATGGCGGCGCGGACCCGCGCTATCTCGGACGGCGCCTTGTTCGGATGGCGTCCGAGGATATTGGGCTGGCCGATCCGCGCGCACTCAGCATGACGCTCGACGCAGTTGAAACCTATGAGCGCCTGGGCAGCCCGGAAGGCGAGCTGGCGCTGGCTGAAGCCTGCCTCTATCTTGCCTGTGCGCCGAAGAGCAATGCTGCATACATGGCTTACAACGCCGCACGTGCATTCGTGGCTGCCAACCCGTCGAATGATGTGCCGCTGCATTTACGTAACGCCCCGACCAAACTGATGAAGGAACTCGGTTACGGTCGAAGTTATCGTTATGCGCACGATGAACCCGACGCCTATGCTGCGGGTGAACGCTACTTCCCCGACGACTTGCCCGAGCAGCGCTGGTATCAGCCCACGCCACGCGGGCTGGAGGGCAAGATCGCCGACAAGCTCGCGTACTTGCGGGCCCTGGATGACGCAGCGGACAAGCCATGACAAAGGGGGCAGGGGGCCGAAGCCCCCTTTGTCATAGCGCAGAAAATTTGATTCAGTGAATCAGAACTTGTAGACCACGCCGGCCGAGAACAGGTCGATATCTGCTTCGCCCGTGCCGCCGTTGAAGTTCGAGCTGCCGGTTTCAAAGAAACGCTCCCAGTCAAGGCGAAGCCCGACCGCTGGAGTAAGGTTGTATTGCGCGCCGACGCCGAACGACCAGACGACATCGGTATCGCCTGTGTTTTGGGTCGAGGTGCCAGCGATCGTGCCGTTGACTTCGGTATTGAGGAAGTTCATACCGCCGCGGCCCGACAGGATGAAGCTGGGACTGATCGCATAGGTTCCGACCACGGCCGTGGTCATGCCGTTGGTTTCCCGTGTTCCGCTTTGTGTGCCCGTGAAGGTCGACTCGCCCAGATCGATGTAACCCACTTCCATGGAGATGTATTCATTGATTTCCAGGCCGCCATAGATTTTCCAGGCCGTGTCGGAATCGTCGCAGGAAATACCGACCGGACAGGAAATGTCGGAAGTCGCCTGTCCCAAGCTGCCGCCTACGTAGGGAGCGAGGGTGAGGTCGAAAAAGCCGGCAGATGCTGAAGTGGAAAGGGCGAGTGCCGAAGCCACTGCGGCGGCCAGATGCATAGTGCGCATGTAAAACTCCTCTTGAATTTTATGTGGGTGATGGGACTGCGAGCCTGAAGCTGACGGTGGCCCAGATGAAGCGGAAAGCAGATTAATCGATTTTATTGCTTTTAGATAGCGGCCTTGGGGGCTATTTATGCGCCGTTGCCACGAGGCAACAAGGCCGATACTGCGTGGGGTAGCCGGATAGCGCACCCGCGCATCATGCTAGACTGCCCCAAACAGTGAGACGAGCATGGCCGAGGAGTCTGATCTTTCCCGTACCGAACCGGCGAGTTCGCAGCGTTTGCAACAAGCCCGCAAAGCGGGCGATGTGCCGCGTTCGGCTGAATTGACGGCGTGGGTGGTCTTGCTGGCTACGCTGGGCATGCTGGGCTGGTTGATGCCCCGCCTGCTTGCCGCGTTGCAGAACTTGACCGCATCCGCTTTTTTTTCAGCCGCGCAACCATTTTCCCGTCTTTATATGGATGCCGTTCAATCCGTTTTGTGGGCCGTTTTGCCACTTTTGCTCATTATTATGGTTGCTTCCCTGGCGGCGCCCCTGCTGATGTCGGGCTGGGTGTTCGCGCCGCAGCAAACTCGATTCAACCTGCTGCGTGTCAATGTTTTCAAAGTCTTGTCCCGTTTGTTTTCCGCTAACTTTTGGTTTGATGGGTTGCTGGCCGTGTTGAAGCTTGTGCTGCTTGCCGTAGCGATCATTTGGATACTGGCGAGCGGGGAGGGCGTGCAGGGTTTGGCAGGGCTTTCGCAGAATGTGGCTTTGGGGCACACGGCCGCTTGGCTGGAACGCGGTCTGCTGGCATTGGCGACGGCGCTGGCGCTGGTAGCGGCACTGGATGTGGGCTGGCGCTGGTGGCGTTATTTGCGTCGCCACGCAATGAGCTGGCGCGATGTGCTGGCCGAGGCGCGCGAGGCTGAGGTCAGTCCGGAGCTTCGCGCCCGGCTGCGCGACCGGCAGCAACAGGCTGGGCAGCCCGCCCTCGCTGAAGGTGCAGCTACGCTGCGGCCCGGGGCCCAATCGATCGATGAGGTGATTGGGTGAGCGCGCAGGGTGTCATGGTGATGGGCATGCCGGTGAACCGGCTGGCGGTGCCGATGCTGGTGTTGCTGATTTTGGCCATGATGGTGTTGCCGCTGCCCACCCTGATGCTCGACGTGCTGCTGACGCTCAATATTGCGCTGGCCATGATCGTGCTGCTGGTGAGCCTGAATGCGCGGCGACCGCTGGATTTCTCGGTATTTCCGACAGTGCTGTTGCTGACCACCCTGTTGCGCCTGTCGCTCAATGTCGCCTCGACCCGCATCATCCTGATGCAGGGTCAAACCGGGCCGGACGCGGCGGGCAAGGTGATCGAATCCTTCGGCAGCTTTCTGGTAGGCGGCAATATTGCGGTTGGTTTCGTCGTGTTCCTGATTCTGGTCATCATCAATTTTGTCGTCATTACCAAGGGTGCCGGGCGCATCGCCGAGGTGGCGGCGCGCTTTACGCTGGACTCGATGCCGGGCAAGCAGTTGGCGGTCGATGCGGATTTGAACGCCGGTTTCATCAACGATGTCGAGGCGCGCACGCGCCGCCACGACATCAGCCGCGAAGCCGATTTTTATGGCGCCATGGACGGCGCCTCCAAGTTTGTGCGTGGCGACGCCATCGCCGGGATGATCATTCTGGTCGTCAACCTGATCGGCGGCATTGCCATCGGCTTGCTGCAGCACAAGCTGGGAATCGGTGAAGCCGTAGGCCGTTATGCTCTGCTGACTGTCGGCGATGGGCTGGTGACGCAGATTCCGGCGCTGATCATTTCGACTGCGGCGGGCATCGTGGTGAGCCGGGCTTCGAGCGAACAGGATTTGTCACGCGAGTTTTCCACCCAGATTTTCGGCCAGCCGCATACCTTGTATGTGGCCGCAGCGGTGCTGGGCGTGCTGGGGCTGATCCCGGGCACGCCGCATCTTGCCTTCCTGACCATCGCCGCGCTGCTGGGCGGGCTGGGTTTTTGGCTGACGCGTCGTCAGCGAGAACAACCCGATACCGAGCCGCTGCCTCTGATCGAGGAGCTGGGCGCGCCGGTCGATGTCACCTGGGACGATATTCCTCCGGTCGATGTGCTGGCGCTCGAGGTCGGCTATCGGCTGATTTCCCTGGTCGACCGCAATCAGGGCGGTGAGGCGCTGACCCGGATTACCGAGGCCCGTCGACGATTTGCCACCGACATGGGCCTGGTCGTGCCGCTGATCCGGGTGCGGGACAATCTTGATCTCAAGCCCAGCAGCTATCGCATCACGCTGAAAGGCGTGGATGTAGCGCACGGCGAAATGCCCAGCGGCCAGGTGCTGGCAATCGATATGGGCGATGTGCTGGGACGCATTGACGGCCTGCCAGGCGTCGACCCGTTAACCGGG
>NCCT01000036.1 GCA_002279795.1 Hydrogenophilales bacterium 12-61-10 | reverse complement strand
GAAACGCTGGCCGACATCGCGCCGCTGGGCAACCGTATCGACACCAGCGATCTGTCCGCCTCGGCCCTGCGGCTGTGGATCAAGGACCTGATCGGGCAGGATCGTTCGCGCATCACGCTGCTGTTCGAGTCCTTCGGCTTCAAGCACGGCATTCCGCTCGATGCCGACATGGTGTTCGACGTACGCTGCCTGCCCAATCCGCATTACGTCCCCGAACTGCGCCCGCTCACCGGCCGCGACCAGCCGATCAAGGCGTACCTTGAAGCCAGCCCCGACGCCATGGCGATGTTGACCGACATCCGCAGCTTCGTCGAAAACTGGCTGCCCTGCTTCATCCGCGACCACCGCGCCTACCTCACCGTGGCGATCGGCTGCACCGGGGGCCAGCACCGCAGCGTGTACTTTGCCGAAACCCTGGCCGTGGCCTTCCGCGAGCGCGAGCAGGTGCTGGTGCGGCACCGCGAACTGGCCTGACTTAACGGTGGCGGCAACGCACATGAACGTGCTCGACCCCGGTACCGGGTTACGCCTGGGCGACGTCGGCTTGCTGCTCGCTGGCGCGGCGTGCGTCGCAGGGCTCACGCTGTGGTCATGGGGCGGCGGGCAGGGCGATACGGCCGTCATCCGCGCCGCCGGACAAGTGGTCGAAACCACCGCGCTGACCCGCACGCACACGTTCTCCATCGGCGGCCCGCTGGGCATCACCCAAGTCGAAATCCAGCCTGGCCGCGCCCGCATCGCGGTGGACCCGTCACCGCGCCAGCTCTGCGTCAAGCAAGGGTGGCTCACCCAGGCCGGGCAGGCGGCGCTGTGCCTGCCGAACCAGGTCAGCCTCGAAATTCGCGGTCGCAACACGCCGTATGACACGCTCGGTTATTGAACTGCCGGTTCATGCCGAGGATCGCCGCATTGCCCGGCTGGCCGCGCTGGCCATCGGCCTGACGCTGGCCGAAGCCGCGCTTCCCAGCCCTATCCCCGGCGTCAAACCCGGACTCGCCAACATCGTCATCCTGCTGGTGCTGCTGCAGCATGGCTGGCGTGCGGCGGCTTGGGTCTCCGCGTTGCGCGTGCTGGCCGGCGGCCTGCTGTTCGGCAGCCTGTTTGCGCCGGGCTTCTGGCTATCGGCTGCCGGCGCGCTCGCCAGCCTGCTGGTGCTGGCGTTGGCGCGCCATCTTCCCCAGGCCTTTTTTGGCCCGGTCAGCCTGTCGGTGCTGGCGGCATTCGGCCACATCGGCGGACAGCTCGCGCTGGCCGGATGGTGGCTTTTGCCGGCTGCGGCGCTAATCAAGCTGCTGCCGGTATTCGCCGCAGCGGCCCTGATTTTCGGGACGGTAAACGGCATCCTCGTCACGCGCGTGCTTGCCGCCTCTACGCCAGACAGGCGACAATCCGCGCCATGCACACCTCCCTGAACACCGTCACCCTCGCCTTGTCTGGCGCGTCCGGCATGGCCTATGGCCTGCGCTTGCTCGAATGCCTGCTGGCTGCCGACATCGACGTGAATCTGCTGGTGTCGCACGCCGCGCATCTCGTCACCAAACAGGAACTCGGCGTGGCGCTGCCCGCGCGCGCCCTCGATCTCGAGCGCCAGTTGTCGGAAAGCCTCGCCACCCGCGATGGCCAGTTGCGCGTCTACGGCCGCGAAGACTGGAATGCCCCGGTCGCCTCGGGCTCCAATCCGGCCGACGCCATGGTGGTCTGTCCCTGCTCGATGGGCACGCTTGCCGCGATTGCCCATGGCACCTCGGACAACCTGATCGAGCGCGCCGCCGACGTGATGCTGAAAGAGCACAGGCAGTTGATCCTGGTGCCGCGCGAAGCGCCGTTTTCGACCCTGCATCTGGAAAACATGCTGAAGCTGTCGCGCATGAATGCGGTGATCCTGCCGGCCAATCCCGGCTTCTACCACCGGCCGCAAAGCGTCGAGGACATCATCGATTTCATCGTTGCACGCATCCTCGACCAGCTCGGTGTCGAGCATGCACTGATGGCGCGCTGGGGTGACGACCGATGAACACCAGCATGGCGCGAGAACTGCCGCTCTTCCCGCTCAATGCGATCGTGTTCCCCGGTGGCCGGCTGCCGCTGCGCATTTTTGAGCAGCGTTATCTCGACATGGTCAAGCACGCCATCGCCGACAACACCCCGTTCGGCATCTGCGCCATTCGCGATGGCGCCGAAACCGGCGCCGCGGCCGTGCCGTACAGCATCGGCACCCGCGTGATCATCACCGACTGGGACATGCCGCAAACCGGCATCCTGCACGTCGATACCCAGGCGCAGGAACGCTTCGTCATCCGCAGCAGCCATACCAAACCCAATGGACTGCTTGTCGGCATGGTCGAACCGGTCAGCGCCGAAGCCGTCACTGCCATCCCCGACGAGCTGCTGCTGGCAGCCGAAATCCTGCGCCAAATCGTCAACGAGTATGGCGAAACGCGTTTTCCCGCGCCGCACGACTTCGACGATGCCGTATGGGTGGGTTACCGCCTGTCCGAAGTGCTGCCACTCAAGCTTCACACCAAGCAGAACCTGCTGGAAATGAACGACAGCGTGGAACGCCTGCGCATCCTCAGCGAAATCCTCAAAAAACAGATCAACTGATGGCGCGCTTTTATCCCTCGCTCGACGCCCGGCACCGCGCGTTCATCGCCGCGCAAAAACTGTTTTTTACCGCCAGCGGCACCGCTGACAGCCGCATCAACCTCTCGCCTAAAGGCATGGACAGCCTGCGCGTGCTCGATGCGCAACGCCTTGCCTACCTCGACCTGACGGGCAGCGGCAACGAAACCGCCGCTCACCTCAAGCACGATGGCCGCCTCACCCTGATGTGGTGCAGTTTCGATGCCGACCCGCTGATTGTGCGGGCATACGGACGCGGCCGCGCGGTGCGGCGGCAAGACCCCGAATGGGGGGAGCTGCATCGCCATTTTGCAGCGCTGCCGGGCGAGCGCCAGATCATTGTGCTGACGATCGACTCAGTGCAAACCTCGTGCGGCTATGCCGTGCCGATGTACGCATATGCCGGCGAACGCGACACGCTGGCGCGCTGGGCCGAGAAAAAAGGCGTGGTCGGCCTGCTGGATTACTGGCGCGAAAAAAACCAGCGCAGCATCGACGGCCTGGCAACCGACTTATTGGAGAACACCTGATGAAACGCATCCTGATCCCGCTGGCACTGTGTCTCTCCGCATGCGATGCCAGCCCGCCCCCGCAGCCGCAAACCGGGCGCACCCCCAACCCGGTGTTCGAGACGCAGATTCAGGCGGTCAAAAAAGCCGAGGCGGTCGATGCGCAAGTGCAAGCGGCGGCCGAGGCGCAGCGCCAGCAAATGGACGCAGCGACCCAATAACGGCCGACCGCCATCTGAAGCGCGATGGTCGCGCGTGGAACAGGCCGGCTTGCTTGACGCCGGCCACCTGCATCAACCCGAGCGAGACACGCCATGCGCCGCTTCAAAATCCTCCATCGCACCTATTACAACTTCACCGGCACGGTGCAGCTCGAGCCCCACGCCTTGCGCCTGCGGCCGAAAGAAGGCCACGAACTGCGCATCGAGTCCTCAACCCTGGACATCACGCCTGCCGCCACGCTGCGATGGCACAGCGACGTGGAAGACAACTCGGTTGCGATCGCGACGTTCGACACTCCCACCCGGCAGCTGGTGATCGAGAGCGAAATCATCATCCAGCAGTTCAACGAGACGCCGCTCGATTTTCTGGTCGACGCTTACGCCACGAACTATCCGTTTGCCTATGACGCAGAAGACGCAATCGTGCTGGCGCCTTACCTGCTGACCGCCACGCGGCCCGCCACCGACCCGCTGGCCCAGTGGGTGGCCAAGTCATGGCGGGCGGGGGAACCGATCCAGACCTACGCCCTGTTGCAACGCCTGTGCGTCCGCATCAACCAGACCTTTGCCTATCAGGCGCGCGAACAACCCGGCGTGCAAACGGCGGTTGAAACCCTGGCCCTGGGCAGCGGATCCTGCCGCGACTTTGCGAACCTGTTCATGGAAGCCGCCCGCCACCTGGGTCTTGCCGCACGCTTTGTCAGCGGCTACCTGTACGCCGAACCCTCGGCCGCCAATTACGGCTCGACCCATGCCTGGGCCGAGGTGTTCTTGCCGGGTGCAGGCTGGAAAGGCTTCGACCCCACCATCGGCAAACTCGCCGGAACCGATCACACCGCGGTCGCCGTGGCGCGCCTGCCCGAATCCGTACCGCCGGTCGCCGGCGCGTTTGTCGGCCCGCCCGGCGCAAGCCTCGACGTCGGGGTCTGGGTGACTGAACTGGCGTGAGCGTAAGGAGGATTGTCAGCCCGGTGCATCGTGCCTGTGTGCTGGCTGAGCCGGGTCGATGCGTGAAGCGGTCACACGCCTAATCGGATCAACGACCCGGCACCGGGGCAGCCTGAAAACCCGCGTATGCCGGCAACTGAACTGTGCTATTTTCGGCCCCGAAACACTTGTCGCAGCCGTGTTTCATTCCTGTTCGCTGCATAACGATTCATTCAAACCAATAAGGAGCAACACCGAGATGTTGAAACGCACCGCACTCACCCTGGCGACCCTTGCACTGTTGCCGCTGCCGTCCCTGGCTGCCATGCAATGCGCAACCGGACTCACCCATGTAACCGTCAATGGCAGCGTCACGACGCTGAACGTGTCGGAGACCAAGCAGGTTGGACAAATCTGCGTCAGCATGATCCGCACGGCGAACGGCCGCGAGGTTTTCAACGACTGTGGTGCGCTGGTCGGCAAAATCCTGGCCGTCGACGAGCCCAACATGAGCAGCGTCCTCACCCATACCGCACTGTTCAGTTTGCGCAACGTGTTCGTCACGCACAACGACCAGGCCCAGATCACCGGCGTGCAGGCTGTTGATGAAGCCGGCGCGCCCTGCGCGTTCGACGTCGTCGAGACCATCAGCGAAATCGACAAGGGCACCGGCATTTTCCGGGACGGCCAGATCGCTGTTACCGCAAGCGGCAGCATCAGTTTTTGCCCGGGGAAAAACCTGAACACGTTCGCCCTGCAGGGCGAGGCCTGCATCAGGAAATAAACGTCTCTGCTGTCAGCCGGGCGGTGGAGGCCTCCGCCGCCCGGCAAAACCCGGGGCGCGTCACCCGCCGTTTAAGTACACGCCAAAGCGGCGTGCTGGCGGTCTTCAGCCACGGGCCTTCGGAACTGGCTGCGGCAAGCCAGCCCGAACCCGCACATATGCCTGCAGCAATCGCGGTTCAGTTGACGGTTACGTCCCCATGCCCCGGCAGGATGTCGATGCCGTTGGCCGCGCCGCTGCTCCATCCAGCAGCAGAACCCGACTCTTTGCCGCCTGCCAGGCCGGGTTCGATGGGGAGCGCATGGGCCAGATGCAGTTCCCGCAGCATCGAGCGCTTTTTCGCCTGGTGTGCCTGCATCCGCCGCAGGATGTCGTCCAGCACCCGCACGGCGCTGACGATGTAAGGGCCCTTGTTGAGCATGACGCATTCGGCGCGGCGCCCCATGGCCGCGTCGGTGATTTCGGCGCGTGACGGCCGGCCTTCCTGAGCCAGGGTTTCCAGCACCTGGGTCGCCCAGATCACCGGAACATGCGCTGCCTCGCACAGCCAGAGAATTTCTTCCTGCACCTCAGCCAGACGCTCGAATCCGCATTCGACCGCCAGATCGCCGCGGGCGATCATCACCCCGCAGGACGGCGCGCGCATCACCGTCAGCAGCATGTCGGTCAGGTTCTCGAAGCCGCGCCGCGTTTCGATTTTCAGCACGATGGCTGGCTGGCGCTGGCCCAGCCTCGCCAGATGCTGCTGCAGCATCTCGACGTCCCCGGCACAGTTGGCGAACGACAACTCGACGATGTCGGCATGCTGCGCGACGAAGGCCAGGTCTTCGATGTCCTTCGCGGTCATGGCGCCGAGGCGCAATGCGCTCTCGGGCAGATTGATCCCCTTGTCGGCGCGCAGCCTCATGGCGCTCACAGCGTCCTGCGTGATGCGCACCCGCACCCGTTCGCGCTCCACCTTCTCGATGACGCCACCGATCTTGCCGTCGTCGAAGCCGATCGATTCCCCCGCCTCAACGTCGTCGAACACCTCGGGCAGGGTGCAGCCGATCATGGCGGGCGTCAGGATGTTTCCGGCGCTGTCGCAGGTCGCCGGCCGCCCCGGTCTGAGATCGTGGGTCACTACCAGCAGGTCGCCCTTTTTCAGGGTCAGGATGTTTTCAAGCGGCGGCAGCGCGCCGACCCGGCATTCGCCGTCTTTCAGCATGGCGTCGCCGCGCGCGTGATGCAGGCGGGTGCCGGGGACGATGTAGGCCGTGTGGGTGGCCTCGGGCCAGCACCCATGTTCGGTCACGTCAACGATCTTGAGGCGCCGTCTGGCGCCCCGGGCGTCCTTGAATGTCACCGGCTCGCCGGTGCGGAGCGCGGCCAGCCAGCTGGACGGCACGGGGAGGCTGGCGCTTGCAGGCGAGGGCGGGATTTGCGGCGACGCTTCAGCGGTCAACCAGACTCGCGCCGGGGCGGTGACGCGGCCATGAACGTCGCGCAGCGGGCGAACCCGGGCGACCGCTGGACCCGGCTCCAGCGGTCCGGTCCGCAGCTTCGGCCCGGCAAGGTCCATGACGACCTTGCAAGTGCGCCCCAGCGCCTGTTCCGCCTTGCGCAGATGCCCGATCATCTTCGACCAGGCCGCTGCGTCGTCATGGGCGCAATTGATCCGGATGCAGTCCATGCCCTGCGCGAGCAGGTTGTGCACCAGCAGGTAGTCCTCCGCCGCCTCGCCCGGCAGGGTGACCATGATGCGGACACTGCGTTGCGGGGTCGCGGGGCCCAGCAGGGTGTCGGTGTGATCGGCCAGCAGCCGTTCGCCGTGGGCGAAATCGATGACCGGCGCCTCCTTGCCGGACCGTTGCCAGGGGCGCTGCGCCAGCCGGTGCAAAACCCCCAGCACCGAATCGACCGTGGCCAGCACATGCGACTCGGCCCGCCCGAGCGAGGACAGGCCCAATGCGGCCAGCCGCAGCTGCAACGGGCGCAGGTCGCGGCGACGCAGCACCAGATAATGCAAAAGATTGCGGGCGCTGTCCTGGTAGTTCGGGTGAATCCGGGCCAGCCCCGGCTGCCACCGTTCCTGCTCGGCGAGCATGTCCGCGCGGATGGCCGCGAGCGCGTTGAGCGCCAATTCGATTTCCGCGCTTTCTGCGTTTTCCGCACCTGCGTTGTCGATGATTTTTTTCTTCGTCACAGCCAGCCTTGTTCAAATCGGTTCGCAGGCAACCCTGGCCGCGATGCCTGCAAGCGACGCCCACCCGCAGGCAGCGCGGCAAACGGGCCGGCTATTGGGAAACGATACGGCGACCCGACGGCGCAGACGCGAGCTTGCGCACCAGAACGGCCACGTTATGGCGGCCAAGCCGGTTGATGAACAACTCGCTTTTAAAGGTCTCGCCGTCCCGGCGCCGGGCCTCGAACGCAATGGCGCAGTGGCATAAATGGGCCAGCCGGGAATTGATCCGCTCATCCTCAACCAGTTCGATGGCGGACAACTGCGGAATCAGCCTGGAAACCGGACTGCCCAGCAGCGCGCGCGACGGGTAGCCAAACATCGACTCGCAGGTCGTGCCGCATTCGAGGATGACGCCCTGATCATCGAGGGTGAGCATCGCCAGATCGATCGATCCGGCTCCGGGACCGCCTGCTGAACCCTGCGCGTTCAGTTGAGGGTTTTTCACCTGCAGGCTGCGGGCTGTTGGCATCATGACCTCCATCACTTTTAACCTGGAAATCTTTCAGGGGAATTGATTTTCCCGCCAGGAAATGACAGCCCTATGATGAAAAAATGAACGTTTCATGCACTCACAGCGTCAGCGGAAAAGCGGTGACGTCGGTCCAGGTCACGCTTCCCCTGACGCGGGCTGAAATCGCAAACACCCCCGGGTCAGCCCAAGCCGGCCGTCAGCGTTTCAGGCGATACCCCCCCTCACCAGACAGGGGGCGCCCCCCACTCACGGCTGGACACCTTGCTTGCAGCGCCGGGATAATGTCGCCATTCCAAGGCTGTCCACCTCCGCATCGGTCCCATGTAACCTGTTTTTTCAGCGGCTTTTTTCCTTATTTCGTCCGGCGAGTGCCGGGCGTGATCCGCTTCTGCGCATTTCAATCTGCGTCCGTCTGGTCTGCTGCCACAACGGCACCCCCATTTTTAGCGACCCCCTCATGATGAATTCAATTCGACAAAACTGGTTTTCCAACATCCGTGGCGACCTCCTGGCTGGCATCGTGGTCGCGCTGGCCTTGATTCCCGAGGCCATCGCCTTTTCTGTGATCGCCGGCGTCGACCCCAAGGTCGGGCTCTACGCCTCGTTCTGCATTGCCGTGGTCACCGCGTTCGTTGGCGGACGGCCGGCGATGATCTCCGCTGCAACCGCCGCGATGGCAGTGCTGATGGTGACGCTGGTCAAGGATCACGGGCTGCAATACCTGCTGGCGGCAACGCTTTTGACCGGCGTGCTGCAGATCGGCATGGGCTACCTCCGGCTGGGCTCGCTAATGCGTTTTGTTTCGCGCTCGGTGGTCACCGGCTTCGTCAACGCACTGGCGATCCTGATCTTCATGGCGCAGTTGCCCGAGCTGACCAACGTCACCTGGCATGTCTACGCCATGACTGCCGGCGGCCTGGCGATCATCTATCTGTTCCCGTATCTCACCTGGGCGATTCCGTCGCCGCTGGTGACCATCGTCGTGCTGACTGGGCTGGCGATGTTTCTGAACCTGGACATCCGCACCGTCGGCGACATGGGCGAGCTGCCGGACACGCTTCCGATCTTCCTCTGGCCCGACGTGCCGCTCAATTTCGAGACGCTGGCGATCATCTTCCCGTACTCGATTTCCCTCGCCGTGGTCGGCCTGCTTGAGTCGCTGATGACCGCGACCATCATCGACGACCTCACCGACACCAGCAGCGACAAGAACCGCGAATGCAAGGGCCAGGGCGTGGCCAACATCGCGTCGGGCCTGATCGGCGGCATGGCGGGCTGCGCGATGATCGGGCAGTCGGTCATCAACGTGAAGTCGGGCGGGCGCACCCGGCTGTCGACGCTGACAGCGGGCGTGGGCTTGTTGATCCTGGTGGTGTTCCTCGGCGACTGGGTGGCAAAAATCCCGATGGCGGCGCTGGTGGCGGTGATGATCATGGTGTCGATCGGCACCTTCAGCTGGAGCTCGCTGGCCAACCTGAAGACGCACCCGTTGAGCAGCAGCATCGTCATGGTGGCCACCGTGGTCGTGGTGGTTGCCACCCACAATCTGGCGTTGGGCGTATTCGTCGGCGTGCTGCTGGCAGCACTGTTCTTCGCCAACAAAGTGGCGCAATACAAATATGTCGCCACGACCTTGAGCGAAGACGGGCTCACCCGCACCTACACCGTGGTCGGCCAGGTGTTCTTCGCCTCGGCCGACCGCTTCGTCGCGTCCTTCGACTTCCGTGAAGCCGTCGACAAGGTACTGATCGACGTCAGCCAGGCGCATTTTTGGGACATCACCGCGGTCAGCGCGCTCGACAAGGTGGTGCTGAAGTTCCGCCGCGAAGGCACGACGGTCGAGGTCATCGGCCTCAACCAGGCCAGCAGCACGATCGTCGATCGCTTCGCCGTGCACGACAAACCGGGCGCAGTCGATAACCTGATGGGTCATTAAGGAGAGCAGAACCATGTCACACGTCATTGCATGCATCGACGGTTCCAGCATCACCCTCGCGGTCTGCGACTACGCCGCCTGGGCCAGTCGGCAAATGGACGCGCCATTGAATTTCCTGCACGTGCTGGGCAAGTCGGAATATCCGATCCCCACTGATCTGAGCGGCAACATCGGGTTGGGCAGCCGTGAACACCTGCTGCAGGAACTGGCCGAACTCGACGAAAAACGGGGACGGGTGGCGCTGAAGCAGGGCCGGCTCATGCTCGAAGCCGCCAAGGCACGCGCCATCGCCGACGGCGTGCCGAATCCCACCCACCGCCAGCGCCACGGCGAACTGGTCGACACCCTGATCGAGTTCGAGCACGACATCCGCCTGCTGGTGATAGGGCGCCAGGGCGAACACGGCGACAGCGCCGGCGAGCATATCGGCAGCCATCTGGAGAACGTGGTGCGCACCCTGCACCGGCCGATCCTGGTGATTCCCGCCGACTACAGCGAGCCGCGCCGCATCCTGGTCGCCTTCGACGGCAGCGCCACCACGCGCAAGGCGATCGAGAAGGTGGCGGCCAGCCCCTTGTTCCGCGGCCTGCCCTGCCACGTGGTGATGGTCGGCGCCGACAAGCCGGAAGCCCATGAGCAACTCGAATGGGCACGCGCAACGTTGGCCAAGGCCGGCTTCGAGGTCACCACCAGCCTGCGCGCCGGCCAGGTCGAAGACGTGCTGTGCGGCTACCGCGAGGAATACGCCATCGACCTGATCGTGATGGGCGCGTACGGGCATTCCCGCATCCGCGAATTTCTGGTCGGCAGCACCACCACCCACCTGCTGCGCAAATCAACCGTGCCGCTGCTGCTGTTGCGCTAGCGGCGCGAGGCCGCCTGCCCCTTCAGGCCGCTTGCCGGCCAGGTTCGATGTGCCAGCGGGCCAGGCAATCGTACAGATCCTGGAATTCCGGTATATCGGCTTGCGGATCGCCTTGACGCCGTAGCCGCCGGCCCACAGGCCAACCGGCTCGGGCAACATGCGCCGCAAGTCGAGCAGACCCTGCGTCGCGAGGGCGGGCGAATACGCGCTGCTGAACGACAGGCACACCGCGTCGACCTGCTTGATCTGCGCCGCGCGGACGATTTCATCGATGGGCATTTGCGGCCCCAGCAGCACCGGATAGACGTCTTCCACCACCATCAACGACTCCACCATCAACAGGCCCAGCGTGTGTTCCTCGCCCGACAGCGTGGTCAACAGCACGCACGGGCTGCCTTGCTGCGGCAGCATGTTGGACAGCACGGTGCGGAACATTTTTTCCAGATGCTGCGAGAACAGATGTTCTTCGAAGATGCCGAGTTCGTTGCGCGACCACGCGTCACCGACGCGGGCGATCAAGGGCGCAACGATGTCCTGGACAAAACTGGCCAGACCGCGCTTCGCCATCTCGCGGTAAAACGCCCGCTGCAGGGCATCGCTGTCGTGGGTTTTGACCAGATGCATCCAGGCGTCGAGCTGCGGCCCGGCAGCGACCGGCACCACCCCGGCGCGCGTTTCGTCGAGTGCGCGCAGCCCCGTGTCATCGAGCGCCAGCAGCTTGCCCGGGCGGTATCCACGATCCATCAAGCGCTTGATTTGTATAAGCCTTTGCACCTGCGTCGGCGCATACAGGCGCTCGCCGTTGGCATCCCGCTCGGGGGTTGGAAAACCATAGCGGCGCTCCCACACCCGCAAGGTGTCCTTGGACAAACCGGTTTCGCGCTCGACCGATGCGATCGGCAGTCCGCTAACGGAAGAAGGCTTTTCATTGCTCATAAGCTACCTACAAATTGTCTAGGACAAATCATTGACATGTGCCAATTATTAGCTTAATTTGAGCACATGTCCAACATTTGACCAAGACAAAATGAGACCGTCTACCCAATCCCTGGTTGTCTTGTCCGGCATGGCCGGTGTCCTGCTCACCTGCCAGCCGGCCGCTGCGGAGCGCGCGCCGGCGTCCCCCCGCGCGGCATGCGCCACCCCGGTGGCAGCGGTGCCCGACGCGTATCTGTTCTATCACGCGCTGGCATCGCATCCAGGCTTGTACGAGCCACGTACCCGTTCTGTCCCCTGTCCATCCAGCAAGCGCATCCGCACATGAAAACCTTCTCCCTGCTTGCAGCGCTGCTGCTGACCCTGAACGTTCACGCCGCCCCGGCCTGCCCGCCCCTGCTCGACGCCCGCCTCAAGGACATCGACGGCGTGACGCGCAATCTGTGCGACTACGCCGGCAAGGTGGTGCTGGTGGTCAACACCGCCAGCCAGTGCGGCTACACCGGCCAGTACAAGGGCCTGCAGGCGCTGTCCGACAAATATGCCGCGCAGGGCCTGGTGGTGCTGGGCTTGCCGTCCAACGACTTTGCCGGCCAGGAGCCGGGCAGCGACACGCAGATCAAGAACTTCTGCGAATCCGGTTTTCAGGTCGATTTCCCGCTGTTCGCCAAGACCGGCGTGTCGGCGTCCAACGCCAACCCGCTGCACGCGGCGCTGGCGCGCGCCACCGGCGAGCGTCCGGCGTGGAACTTCCACAAATACCTGATCGACCGCAACGGCACGCGCGCGCTGTCGTTCCCCAGCCGGGTGGAGCCGCAGTCGAAGCAGATGGTGCAGGCCATCGAGTCCCTGCTCAAGGCCAAAGCAGCCGCGGTCACCCTTTCACGGGCGGAGAAATAACATGCGCATCGCCGTTGTGGGTTCCGGCATTTCCGGCCTGTCGGCCGCCTGGCTGTTGAGCCAGCGCCACCAGGTCACGCTGTTCGAGTCGGAGAACCGTTTGGGTGGCCACACCCATACCGTAGACGTCACGCTGGACGGCCAGACCTTTCCGGTCGACACCGGTTTTCTGGTGTTCAACCATCGCACCTATCCCGAGCTGACCCGGCTGTTCGACACGCTGGAAGTGGAAACCGTGGCCAGCGAAATGTCGTTCAGCGTGCGCCTCGACCGCCCCGATCTGGAATGGGCCGGCACCTCGCTCGGCACCGTGTTCGGCCAGCGCGCCAATCTGGCGCGTCCGGCGTTCTGGTCGATGCTGCGCGACCTGCTGCGCTTCAACCGCGAGGCCGTGCGCGAAACCGAATTCGCCAACGGCATGGCGCTGGGCGACTACCTGCAGCTGCGCGGCTACGGCAAGCCCTTCATCGAGTGGTATCTGCTGCCGATGGCGGCGGCGATCTGGTCGTGCCCGGCGTCGCAGATGCTGGAATTCCCGCTGTCGTCCTTCATCCGCTTTTGCCACAACCACGGCCTGCTGCAGGTGACCAACCGGCCGCAGTGGCGCACCGTCAAGGGCGGCGGACGGGAATACGTGAAGAAGCTGGCCGCCGGCATCGGCGAAATCCATCTGGGCCAGCCGGTGGAATCGCTGCGTCCGCGCGGCGACCAGGTCGAGCTGGTCAGCGGCAGCGTGTCGGGGCTGTACGACCAGGTGGTGCTAGCGTGTCACAGCGACCAGTCGCGCGCCATTCTGGCACCGCACTATGCAACCCAGTCGCGCCTGCTGCGACACCTGCCCTACCAGCCCAATCGCGCCGTGCTGCACAGCGACGCCAGCGTGCTGCCGCGCCGCAAGAAACTGTGGGCGGCGTGGAACTACCAGTCGGGCCATGGCACGCTGAGCGACCGGCCCGTGGCGGTGCACTATCTGATCAACCGCCTGCAGCCGCTGCCGACCGAGACGCCGGTGATCGTCTCGCTCAATCCGCTGCAGGACATCGATCCGGCGCAAGTGCATGGCAGCTTCCATTACAGCCATCCGGTGTTCAACCGCCAGTCCGTCGGCATCCAGCGCCAGATCGCCGCCGCCAACGGCCGCGACGGCATCTGGCTGGCCGGCGCCTGGCTCGGCTACGGTTTTCACGAAGACGGCCTCGCCTCCGCGCTGCGGGTGGCGCGCCAGCTCGATGCCGACCTGTCCTGGCAGGGCCTCGCCCATGCGGCCTGACACCGGCGCAGGCGCACAGATCGGCTTTGGCCGCGTGATGCACGTGCGGCAGCAGCCGGTCACGCATCGCTTCGACTACCCGGTGTATTTCGTGCGCCTGCCGGTTCACGACCTGGCCCGGATCGAGTCGCGCTGGTTTGCGCGCAACCGCTTCAACCTGCTGAGTTTTCACGAGGCGGACCACGGCGACGGCGGCGACAGCCTGGCCTGGGCGCGCGGCCTGCTGCGCCAGCATGATCTCGCCGCCGACGGCGAAATCTGGCTCACCACGTTTCCGCGCGTGCTCGGCTACGCCTTCAAGCCGGTGAGCTTCTGGCATTGCCACGCTGCGGACGGCGGCCTGGTGGCGGTGCTGGCCGAGGTCAACAACACCTTCGGCGAGCGCCACGTCTACCTGCTGCGCACCGATGACCCCGATGCCACGCTGCATGCCGAAAAGGTGTTCCACGTCTCGCCATTCTTTCCGGTGCGCGGCGACTACACCTTTCACTTTCAGCAGCACGACGCCATTTTTCGCGCGCGCATCGATTACGCCACCGGCAACGGCGAGACGCTGCGCACTGCCTGGATGGGCAGCCTGGAGCCGCTGACGCCGCGCGCCTGCCTGCGCGCCTTTTTCCGTTACCCGCTGATGACCTGGAGCGTGATCGCGCGCATCCACCTGCAGGCGTTGCGCCTGTTCATCAAGCGCGTGCCGTTTTTCCGCAAACCCCCGGCTCCACTCGAAGAGGTCACCGAATGAACACCGCCACGGTCAATACCGCCACGGTCAACACTGCCCGTCTCAACGCTGCCCTGCAACGCAGCAACACGCCCTGGTATGCGCGCCAGGTCATCCATTTGCTGCGGGAAATCGAACACGGCTGCCTGCATCTGGAACTGCCCAACGGCATGCAGCTCACGGTCGGCCACGGCACGCCGGATGCTTATCTCAAATTCGACCAGTGGAGCGCGTTTCGCGACGTCTTGAGCAAGGGCGACATCGGCTTTGCCGAAGGCTTCCTCGCCGGCACCTGGCACACCGCCGACCTCACCGGCGTGCTGACCCTGCTGGCCAACAACCGCAGCGCGCTCGACCGCGCCATCTATGGCCGCTGGTGGGGGCGTCTGTACAACCGTCTGCGCCACGTGCTGAACGCCAACACCTTGCAGGGTTCGCGGCGCAACATCGCCAGCCACTATGACCTCGGCAACGATTTTTATGCGCTGTGGCTCGACCCGTCGATGACCTATTCCAGCGCGCGCTTCGACGGCGACACCACGCTGTCGCTGGAGCAGGCGCAGACGCGCAAATACCAGCGGATGCTCGATATGCTCGACGTGCCTGCCGGCCAGTCGCTGCTGGAGATCGGCTGCGGCTGGGGCGGCTTCGCCGAACACGCGGCACGCACGGCGGGCCACTCGATCCGCGGCATCACCCTGTCGCAGCAGCAGCTCGACTACGCCCGCGCGCGCATCGCCCGTGCCTGGCTCGGCAACAGTTGCCAGTTTGAGTTCCAAGACTACCGCGAGGAATTGCAACAATACGATGGCATCGTCTCGATCGAGATGTTCGAGGCGGTGGGCGAGGCCTATTGGCCGACCTATTTCGACACCGTCAAGCGCAGCCTCAAGCCGGGCGGCCGCGCGGTGGTGCAGACCATCCTCATCGACGACGCCCTGTTCGAGCGCTACCGCACGGGTTCCGACTTCATCCAGCAATACGTGTTTCCCGGCGGCATGCTGCCCTCGCCGTCGCGCTTCACCGAGGAAGCCGCGCGTGCCGGGCTGAAGGTCACCGCGCAGGAAAACTTCGGCCTCGATTACGCCGAAACCCTGAAGCGCTGGCGGCTGCGTTTTCACGAACAGATCGACGCCGTGCGGGCGCAGGGATACGACGAGCGCTTCCTGCGCATCTGGCACTTTTATCTGGCTTACTGTGAGGCCGGCTTTCACGCCGGGTCCGTCGATGTCGCGCAATTCCGTCTTGAACACGCCGCATAAACCCGTACGCGGTCATCCCGCAGGCTTTAAAGCCGTCTTCGCCGCTGTCTGCCTGCTGGCGGCATCGATGCTGCACGCCAGCCCGCTGCCGCATCTGTCGAACTTTGAAGCCGTCGGCAGCGGCACCATGCGCTTTCTCGGCCTGCGCCTGTACGACGCCACGCTGTGGTCGCCCGGCGGCGTATGGTCGGCCAGCCAGCCCTATGCGTTGGAGTTGGTCTACGCGCGCAACTTCGACGGCGCCGCCATCGCGCAGCGCTCGATCGAGGAGATCGCCAAGTTGCGGCCGTTCCCGGCGCCCACGCTGGCGCGCTGGGAACAGCAGATGCGCGCGCTGTTTCCCGACGTCAAGGACGGCGACCGCCTGACCGGCGTGCGCACCCCGGGCGCGGGCGTGTCGTTTTACAGCGGCACGCGCAAGCTTGGGCAGATCGACGACGAAACGTTTGCCGACGCCTTCTTCGGCATCTGGCTCAGTCCGTCCACCCGCGCGCCGAATCTGCGCGCGCAGTTGCTGAAATCGCCATGAATCCGCTGCCGCGCACGCGCCTCTTGGCCTATGGCGGGCTTGGCCTGCCGCTCGCGTTCGCGGCGCTGCCGTTGTATGTCCACCTCGCGCCGTTCTACAGCGGCGTGATTTCGCTTTCCCTGCTCGGCGCAATCCTGCTCGCGCTGCGCTTTCTCGACGCCGCCATCGATCCGCTGATCGGCGCGCTGTTCGACCGCTTTCCCCATCCGCGCAGCCTGGTGGCCCTCTCCCTGCCGTTGCTCGGGCTGGGCTGGATGGGGGTTTTTACGCTGCCCGAAGCCTGGCCGGTGGCGCCCTGGCTGGTCGTGATGCTGACGCTGACCACGGTCGGCTACAGCCTCGCCACCGTGGTGCACACCAGCTGGGGCGCGCGGCTGTCGAGCGTGCCGCACGAACGCACCCGGCTGTTCGCCGCGCGCGAAGGCTTCGGATTGATCGGCGTGGTGCTGGCCGCGGCACTGCCTGCGCTGCTGGCGCCCACGCTGGCAGAAGGCCTGGCGCGCATGGGCTGGATTTTTTTCGGCCTGCTGCTGGTGTTCGCTGCGCTCACCCTTGTCGCCACTCCGCCGATGCAGCGTGGCGCCCGCTCGCCGGGATTGCGCCAGATGCTGCGCCCGCTCGCCAACCCGGCGTTCGCCCGCTTCGCACCCGGCTATCTGCTGAACGGCGTCGCCGCCGCGCTGCCCGCCACGCTGGTGATTTTCTTCATCGACGACGTCCTGCAGCTGGCTAGCCACAGCGGGCTGTTTCTGGTGATCTACTTTCTGAGCGGCGCGCTCGGCCTGCCGCTGTGGGTGCGGCTGGCCAAGCGCATCGGCACGCTCGAGGCCTGGCGGATGTCGATGGCGCTGTCGATCGCGGCTTTCAGCGGCGCGTTCTGGCTCGGCGAAGGCGATCTCGTCGGTTATGCGCTGGTGTGCGCGGCGTCCGGCCTTGCGCTCGGCGCCGACCTCGCGCTGCCGCCGGCGCTGGTCGCCGACATGATCGACGCCGACCCCGCGCCGCAGCCCGGCGCCTACTACGGGCTGATGAGCTTCTTCGCCAAGCTGACCCTCGCGCTGGCCGCCGGGCTTGCGCTGCCGCTGCTTGATTTCTGGGGCTACGCGCCCGGCGGCGGCAACCTGTTCGCGCTGTCGGCCACCTATGCCCTGTTGCCCCTCGTCATGAAACTCGGCGCGCTGGCCTGGTTCTGGCGCGCCCTTCCCACCGCCCGCCCTGGAGTCGTCCCATGCTGAAAAAATCGCTCGCCGTTGTGTGTACCGTCCTGGGCCTGTCCGGCTGCGCCGGCATTTCGCCCGAGGTCTACCGCGACCAGACACCCACGCTCGACCTCCCCACCTACTTCAACGGCCCGCTCACCGCCTGGGGCTATTTCGCCGACCGCTCGGGCGAGGTCAAGCGCCGCTTCACCGTGAAGATGACCGGCGAATGGCGCGGCAACGAAGGCGTGCTGACCGAGGACTTCGTCTGGTCGGACGGCGAAAAATCGCAGCGCGTCTGGCGCATCAGCAAGCTCGACGCCCACCGCTATATTGGCCGCGCCGACGACGTCAAGGGCGACGCGCTCGGCACCGCCTACGGCAACGCGCTGCAGTGGAAATACACCCTGCTGCTGCCGGTCGACGGCAAAACCTACGAAGTGCAGTTCGACGACTGGATGTACCAGATGGACGACACGACGATGCTGAACAAGTCGGAGATGCGCAAGTTCGGCTTCAAGCTCGGCGAAATCGTCATCAGCTTCAGGAAAGGCCCATGAGCCTGAACCCCACGCTCGCCGACTGGCGCGGCCAGCGCGTGTGGCTGATCGGTGCCAGTTCGGGCATCGGCGAGGCCACCGCCCGCCTGCTGATGGCGCGCGGCGCGCGGGTGGCGCTCACCAGCCGCTCGCGCGACACGCTGGACAAACTGGCTGACGGCAACGCGCGGGTGGTGCCCGCCGATGTCACCGACCGCGCCAGCCTCGCGGCTGCATTCGACTCGATCCGGGCTGAATTCGGCGACATCGACGTCGCGATCCTCAACGCCGGCACGCACCAGCCGGTGCGCGCGTGGGAGCTCGAAGCCGAGGCCGCCGAAAAACTGGTGCAGGTCAATCTGGTCGGCGCGATGAATGCCAGCGCGCTGCTCGCGCCCTACTTCGCGCAGCGCGGCAGCGGGCGCATGGCGATCACCGCCAGCGTCGCCGGCTACGGCGGCCTGCCGAGCGGGCTGGTGTACGGCGCGACCAAGGCGGCGCTGATCAACTTTGCCGAAACGCTGTATCTCGACCTCGCGCCCAAGGGCGTGGCGGTGCACCTGATCAACCCCGGCTTCGTCAAAACCCCGTTGACCGACCTCAACGACTTCAAGATGCCGGCGCTGATCGAAGCCGACGAAGCGGCGCGTGAAATCCTCGCCGGCATCGAGGCGGGCGCGTTCGAGATTCACTTTCCCAAACGCTTCACCCGCGTGCTCAAACTGCTGAACCTGCTGCCGTATCGCGCCTACTTTCCCCTCGTCCACCGGATCACCGGCTTATGACTGCGCTCGACGCCCTGTGCACCTATTTCGAACGGCTCTCGGCCCACAATCTGGGCGAGCTCGACACCTATTACGCGGCGGACGCGCGCTTCAAGGACCCGTTCCACGAGGTGACCGGCGTCGCCGCCATCCGCGCCATCCTGCGCCACACTTTCGACAAATTGCCGGGCGCGCGCTTTCGCGTCACCGGGCGCTTTCCCGGCGAAGACGGCCACGCCGTCATCCTGTGGGAAATGGATTTCACGATGCCGGTCACGCGCCAGCCCACCACGATCCGCGGCGCCACGCATCTGACTTTTGATGCCACGGGAAAAGTCACGCTGCACCGCGACTACTGGGATGCCGCCGAGGAACTGTACGCGCGGCTGCCGGTGCTGAAATGGCTGATGCGCGCGCTGGCGCGGCAGGCGGCGGCGCCCCATCCAGGCAGGGTGTGACCGCTCAGTAAGTTTTATACGGCAGGAATTTTCCGTTCAGCACGATCTTGACGCGGTCGCCCTTGGGGTCGGGCTCGCGCTGGATGTCCATCGAAAAATCGATCGCGCTCATGATGCCGTCGCCGAATTCCTCATGGATCAGTTCCTTGATGCTGGTGCCGTACACCGAGATCAGTTCGTAAAAACGGTAGATCAGCGGGTCGGTCGGCACGGCGGTGGGCAGCGCGCCCTTGTAGGGCACCACCTGCAACCAGGCAACGGCGGCCTCGGGCAGGTCGAGCAGCGCGCCGACTTTTGTGGCTTCGTCGCGGCTCAGCGTCATCTGGCCCAGCATCGCTGCGGTCGTCCACTCCTTGCTGTGGCCGACCGCGGCGGCGATGTCCGACCACTTCAAGCCTTTCTTCAGTTTCGATTCGATGATCATTTCGGTGACGTCGAGGCGGTTCATGCGGCTTCCCTTTGGCAGGTTACGGATTGATCAGACATGCAAGGTGTCGAGTTCGCTGTACGCGCTTTTCAGCCACAGCTTGACGCGCTGCCGTTCGAGCAGGCCGAGCGCGGGATCGTCGCCGCGCTGGGTGGCCGACCAGAAGCTGCTGCTGTGGCCGTCGATCTTGATCATGGCGGCCTCGTGCAGGCGGCGGATGTGGATGACGCGGGCATTGAGGTCGAGCGCGCGCTGCTTTTCGCCGGAGGCGTCGAGCAGGTCGAAGGCGTCGCCGCGGATGTGGTTCTGCACCAGCACGTAATTGAGGCGCGAACCAAAACGGTCGAGCAGCTTTTTCAGCAGGTCGACCGAGTCGCGGCCCGAATCCATGACGTGCCAGTAATTCAGCACCACGCCCATTTCCCCCGCCAGTTCGAGCACGCCGGAATCGTCCATCCAGCGCGTCAGCGCGTCCTGGGTTTGCGCGGCGAGGTCGACCACGATGCAGCGCTCAGGTTCGGCGACGGCGGCCTCGATGATGGCGTCGAGGCTTTCATAACGGTCGACGATGACGGGCGAGGCATAGCCGGCGTAAAAGCGCATCAGCGCGCCGTGCGAGCGGTCGGTGTCGAAGCCGAGAAACGGCTGCTCGTGGTCGATCAGGTATTGCGCGAGCAGGCGCGAGACCAGCGACTTGCCGACCCCGCCTTTTTCGCCGCCGATGAAGTGGATGTGTGCCATGTGTGGGTGAGCCGTGAGGGGTGAGGGGTGAACGGTATGGGCGACGATCAACGCCGGCGCAGGTCGAGCGTGTGCGGGAATTCGCCGACCTCGGCCACCGGGGGCGGCACCATCGGGCCCGGCGCGCTGCCGCCGGGAATGAACATGCGTAGCATCTCCGCAGACGACTGGGTGGCCGGCATCGGGCTAACCTCAGGCGGATGGCTGAAGCTGCCGATGCTGTGCCCCCAGTCCTGAAAGCGCGTATGGCGCCGTGACTCGGCTTCCATCGCGTTGACCGGGAACGTTTCATAACTGCGTCCGCCGGGGTGCACCACGCGGTAAGTGCAGCCGCCGACGGCGCGGTCGTTCCAGGTGTCGATCAGGTCGAACACCAGCGGCGAATGGATGCCGATGGTGGGGTGCAGCGCCGACGGCGGCTGCCAGGCGCGGTAGCGCACGCCGCAGACGAACTCGCCGTGCACACCGGTCGGCACCAGCGGCACGCGGTGTCCGTTGCAGGCCAGCACGTAGCGACTGTCGGTCAAGCCGTTGAGCTTGACCTGCAGGCGCTCGACCGACGAATCGACGTAACGCGCGGTGCCGAGGCTGGTGTTTTCTTCGCCCAGCACGTTCCACGGTTCGATCGCGGTGCGCAGTTCAAGCGAAATATCGTCGAGCTGCAGGGTGCCGTGGCGGGGAAAGCGGAATTCCAGAAACGGCTTGTACCAGTCGAGCTCGAATGCAAAACCGGCGAGCTTGAGGTCGTCGATGACGTCCTTCAGGTCGGCCCACAAATAATGCGGCAGCATGTAGCGGTCGTGCAGCAGCGTGCCCCAGCGCACCAGCGGCTTGCGATACGGTTCGTTCCAGAAACGCGCGACCAGTGCGCGCAACAGCAGCATCTGCGCCAGGCTCATGCGCAGGTGCGGCGGCATCTCGAAACCGCGGAACTCAAGCAGGCCGAGCCGGCCGGAGGCAGAGTCAGGCGAATACAGCTTGTCGATGCAGAACTCCGAACGGTGCGTATTGCCGGTGAGGTCGGTCAGCAGGTTGCGCAACAGGCGGTCCACCAGCCACGGCTGCGGAGTGTCGCCGATGGGCATTTGCTGGAACGCGATCTCGAGTTCGTACAGCCGTTCGATGCGACCTTCGTCGACGCGCGGCGCCTGGCTGGTGGGGCCGATGAACATGCCGGAGAACAGGTACGACAGCGCGGGGTGGTGCTGCCAGTAGGTGATCAGGCTGGCCAGCACATCGGGGCGGCGCAGGAAGGGGCTGTCGGCAGGCGTCGCACCGCCGAGCGTGACGTGGTTGCCGCCGCCGGTGCCGGCGTGGCGGCCGTCGAGCATGAACTTCTCGGCGGCCAGTCGCGACAGGCGCGCCTCTTCGTACACCAGCGTCGTCGTATCCACCAGTTGCTGCCAGTTGTGCGCGGGGTGGATGTTGACCTCGATCACGCCGGGGTCGGGGGTGACCAGCAGCTTTTCGATGCGACCGTCGGACGGCGGCGCATAGCCTTCGATCACCACTTGAAAATTGTGCGCGGCAGCGCTGGCTTCGACCGCCGCCAGCAGGTCGAGATAGTGTTCGAGCGTGGTGGTCGGCGGCATGAACACGTACAAACAGCCACCACGCGCTTCGACGCACAGCGCGGTATGCGGCACCGCGACGCTCAACCTGGCCGATGCGGTTTGCGGATGCAGCTCGGGGTGCTCGGGGTCGTCCGCACCGGATGGCGCAGGCGTGTAACTTGAAAAGCGCGCGGCGATCTCGCCATGAAAATCGGCCAGCGGCGGCTGGATCGCAAAGGGATCCACCTCGACCCAGGGCTCGCGCTCGTCCTCCGCCACCCACGGCAGCGAATTGAGCGGCAGGCGCAGGCCGATGGGCGCGTCGCCGGGCGTGAGATAGAGGCGGTCGCGCCGGGTTTTCCACGGCGCGCTGTGCCATGGATGCTCGCCGCCGTCCTGATCCCCGCGCCAGGCCAGCGGCAGCACGTAGCCGGTCGGCGTATTCAGGCCGCGCGACAGCTTGTTGGCCAGCGCGCCGCGCGTGCTGGCGCTGTCGAGGTCGGCGTGAGCGCCGTCTTTTGACAGCACATCGACGTTGGGCGGCAGTTCCGCTTCCTGCAGCAGCGCGGCGAGCGCGTCTTCATACACCGGCTGTGCGTAGCGCATCGCCAGCCCCAGATGCTGCGCCAGGGTTTTGGCAAAGTGCCGCGCGTCGATCACGCTGCGGCCGCTGTCCTGCCCCGCCTCGGCCAGCAGCGCAGGGTTCTGCCACAGCGGCGCGCCATCCTTGCGCCAGTAGATGCCCAGCGCCCAGCGCGGCAGCGGTTCGCCGGGATACCACTTGCCCTGCCCGGTGTGCAGCAGCGCACCAGGCGCCAGACGAGCCTTCAATCGCCGCGCTAGCACCTCGGCGCGCTCCCTTTTATGGCGGCCGAACGCATCCGTGTTCCATTCTGGTGCCTCCATGTCGTCGATCGAGACGAATGTGGGCTCGCCGCCGTGGGTCAGGCGCACATCATTGGCCAGCAGTTTGTCGTCGACCGCTGCGCCCAGCGCCAGAATCGCCGCCCACTCGTCGTCGCGATACGGCAGCGTCACGCGCGGGTCTTCACGGATGCGGCTGACGGTGTTGGAAAACGCGAACTCGACCTCGCACAGATCGGTCATGCCCTCGATCGGTGCAGCGGAAGACGGCTGCGGCGTGGCGGCGAGCGGAATGTGGCCCTCGCCGGCAAACAGGCCCGAAGTCGGGTCAAGCCCGATCCAGCCGGCGCCCGGCAGGTACACCTCGGTCCAGGCGTGCAGATCGGTGAAGTCTTTTTCGGTGCCCGACGGGCCGTCGAGCGACTTCTCGTCGGCGGTGAGCTGCACCAGATAGCCCGACACGAAGCGCGCCGCCAGCCCCAGGTGGCGCAGGATCTGCACCAGCAGCCAGGCCGAATCGCGGCAGGAGCCGAGCGCCTTGTCCAGCGTTTCTTCCGGCGTCTGCACCCCGGGTTCCATGCGCACGGTGTAGGCGATGTCGCCCTGCAGGCGCTGGTTCAGCGCCACCAGAAAATTATTGCAGTGGACCCGCTCGCGCGGCACGCCATCCAGCCAGGCCTGCAACAGCGGCCCCGCCGGCTCGGTTTCGAGATACGGCGTCAGCTCGCGCTTGAGCGCGGCGTCGTAGTCGAACGGGTAGTGCTCGGCGCTTTCCTCGACGAAGTAATCGAAAGGATTGATGACCGTCAGGTCGGCGATCACCTCGACGTCGACCGAAAACTCGCGCGTCGCCTCCGGGAACACCAGCCGCGCCAGATAGTTGCCGAAAGGATCCTGCTGCCAGTTGATGAAATGCTGCTCCGGCGTGATCTTCAGCGTGTAGGCAAGGATCGGCGTGCGCGAATGCGGCGCCGGACGCAGCCGGATCACGTGCGGCCCCAGCGTGACGCGGCGGTCGAACGTGTAGACAGTGGTATGGCGGATGGCGACGTGGATGCTCATGGCGACAGTCAGTATGCGGACAGACTGTTACAAGCAAAGGCCAGGCCAGATGAGGCGCGCCGTGCAGGCAGCGTGCCGACCCACGGCACGGTCCTGCGTCAATGCCGCTTTGTTTGCTTCACCCCGGGCGGATGCGCGATGGCGCGGCCGACTGGGCGCATCCCCGCGCCGGATCGCAACCGGTGAGGCTCAGCCCTCGTCGTAGCCTTCGTCGGTAGGGTTGTCCACCAGATGGAACGGGTGGTCGATCGGCATGTCGATGAATTCCTGCCGGGTGGCCTCGGTCTCGAAATACATCGTGACGTTGCCATCGACCAGATAGGGATGGCCGGCCAGATCCTCGATCTCGCGCCCGGTGATCGGGTCGGTGCTGCTGAGGATTTGCGCGGGCTCGTGCAGCCGATTGCTCTGCGTCAGGTCGCGTGGCAGCGGCTCGGTGGCGACATAGTTGCTGGCGCTGGAATTGTGAACGGGGGAAACCTGGCTTGCGATGTCCATGATTGACTCCTGGCAAGGGAAAAGGGTGCTCCAGCCGGTGGCCGGAGTCTGCGTTGCGCAGGCAACTGCGCCATCCCTTCTTCATAGATCATACACAACAGGCTGGGCAATTTTCTGCAGTTCAGCCGGCTGCGTCCGGGCCGGGAACCGCGTTCCAAAGATGCAGGGCCGGGCTTTGATGCTCCCACCCCAGGCGACAAATACTGCCCGGGTCCAGATGCAGGTGATTGCCGAAATCGAGCGGCTGGCCGAGCCAGCGGCACGCGAGCGCGCGCAGGATGTGGCCGTGCGCAAAGCACAGCACATGGCGGTGCTGCCGCGCCCACCCTGCAAGCAGCCGGTCGCAGCGCGCCGCGACGTCCGCCGGGGTTTCACCGCCGGGCGCGCCGCAGCGAAAAATGCTCCAGTCAGGATCGTCCGCCTGGATTTCCGCCGTCGTCCTGCCCTCGTAGCGGCCATAGCGCCATTCGGTCAAATCGGCTTCGATCACCGCATCGGCAAACCCGGCAAGGCCGGCGGTCTGACGGGCGCGCTGCAGCGGACTGCTGTAGACCGCATCAAAGGTTTCTACTGCGAGAGCCGGTTTCAGCGCCCGGGCCTGGGCTTCGCCCAGGGCATTAAGGCTGATATCCGTGGTGGACGTGTGCTGCCCGCTTGCAGCCCACGCCGTCATGCCGTGGCGGACCAGGGTGAGGATCATGGGAGACGGCAAATCAGCAGGGGGGCTATCTGGCATGGAACACGCAAGGGGAAAAATCCTGGCAGGCGAATCGGAAAATGGCGACAGTCAGTGTGGGGGCCGGCTGTTGCAGGCAAGGAGCCGGCTGGAGGATGCCGATCCCGATCCCGTGGCATTGCCCAAGGGATCGGGCTTGAATCAACTGCGTTCAAGTTGCCCGTCAGTCGACAGGGCATGCGGAACATGCTGGGGCACGACCAGCACCCCGTGCGCGTTGGGGATTGCCTTGATTTGAATGACCGGGGCCGTTCCGCGCACGCCGCCGAACAGGGTGGCAAATGCCGAGTCGGCGGCGTCGCGACCGGTGCCAAAACGCACAAAGCCCATCGGAATGGCAACACCCGATGGGTCGAATATGTACCAGCGGTCGCCAACATAGACCTCGACATAGGCGTGAAAATCGGTCGGTCCCAAGACCGGATCGGAACCATAGTCGATGCCGGTGACAAAGCGGGCCGGTATGTTGACCGCCCGGCACAGGGCAATCATCAGATGCGCAAAATCGCGGCATACGCCTACTTCCTCCACCAGGGTATCAACCGCGCTGGTGTTGCCGGTGGAGGAGTTGGAAAGAAAGGTCACACGATTCAATACCCAGTCGCGGATCGCCTGCACGCGGCTGTAACCCTGCGTCAATTGACCAAACTCCTTGACCGCCAGCCGTTGCAGGCGGTCCGACTGGCAATACCGGCTGGGATAGATGTAGGGCAGCACCGCCCCCGGCAGGTTGGCCACCGCCACCTCGCCAAGCTGCGCCGGTTGCGCGGTGTGATGATCGATATCCACCGTGGCGTCGTAGCGCACCGTCAGCGGCCCGGCAAAAGCCTTGAGCCGCAGAAAGCGTGTATGGGTCACGGGGTCGGTGTACAAGACCGACGGCAGGTTCTGGCTGAGGCCCAGCGACTCGCCCACCAGAAACTGATGGGCCGTTTGCGCGGCATGGACGCTGAAAATAAAGTCGCACCCGGGTGGGTCGATTTCGTAACTCAGCGCAATCGAGAATTCAAGTCTAAGCATCGGGATCTTTCAGTGGATTGAGTCGCCAGCAGGAATGCACAGAGCCAAGCGGCAAGCGCACGTCGTTATCCATTTCTTGGCGCGAACATGATGATCGACATGCCGACAAGGGCAACCGACGCCCCTGCCAGATCCCAGGCCGTAGGCCTGATGCCATCCACTGCCCAGAGCCAAAAAATGGCTACACAAATGTAAACGCCCCCGTAGGCGGCATAGACACGCCCAGCTGCAGTTGGATGCAACGACAAAAGCCACGCGAAAGCGGCAAGGCTCAACCCTGCGGGGACGAGAAGCCATACGCTTTTTCCTTGCGTAAGCCAGAGGTAGGGAAGGTAGCAGCCGACAATTTCGGCCACGGCCGTTACCAGGAAAAGCAAGATGGTTTTAATTTCAGGCATGGCGATTCGTGGCTACCTTCCAAATGAAGCAAACAACAACAGGAGACCAATCAGGGTGCCGTGCCTGCAACACCTGCGTTACGTTTTTTTGAAGCCATACGACCACGGTTTATTTCATCAAACATCATTTAAACCGTGGGCTGCATCCTGGTGTTTCTGATAACAACGATTGCAGTTCGCTTATAGCGGGCGGGGACAGTTATTCCGACAAACGAAAAGTTAAGGGACGCGCCGCTTTTGGCGCGTCCCGCTTGAACGAGAGGTTGGACCTGGCGCTGGCTCTACAAGACGCCCCGACACAAACTTGTGAAGCACGCTGGCGATCAGGGTCTGGTATGGCATACCTTCTTCAAGTGCGCGGGCTTGAATATCCATCAAGTCAGGTGTGGAAAGACGGATGTTGATCCGCTTTTCCTTAAGGAATGTAGCGGTGGCAGCCGCTTTAAATTTGGCCAACTCGGCTTTTGAAGGTGAGGTGGACTTGAGTTCGCCCTTTTCATAGGCAGCTAAAATGTCTTCCTCAAACGCGTCAAGTTTTTTCATTTGGGTTACTCCTCAACAAATAGTCTCTGGTGGCCTTTCTGCTCGGAATTATCGTCTTCAAGAAGTAATACTCTGGCTCTTCAACGTATGGCACCAAGTAAACGTAGCTATCAAATGCCACGACAAGAACAGATTGGTTTGGATATTTTCCGGTGTTCGGATGGCGCAATTCATCCAGCAAACCATTCGCCTCAATAGCAAGAGCTATAACCTCAAACGAAATGCCGCGCTCAGTTTTAAGAGCCTCGTTTTTGTCGTGGTTCCAGCGAAATGGTTTCATGTTTAGATTTTAGGGTGGCGTGTGCCTATTGTCACCTTTTTTGTGGGAATAACCCTTTCCCCTGGAAGAGGAGATGCTTCATAGCTAGACCCCATTTTTTCACCATTTTTTCAAGGGGTTAGCGGGGTAATCGGGCCAAAGCCAAAAATCGCCCGAAAGTCTCTCAAAATCGTTCATTGAAAATCAATCAGTTAGCGGGAGTGACTTGAGAGGCATCACTGCACTGCGCTCAGGATTTCCGTTTCCAGAGTACCGCGCGAAACACATTCGGCCGACTGACCTTGTTGATTTGCAGGAAAGGAGGCACCGCTTCCAGAATTGAAGGAAATAGTCTCTGACGAATTGCCAGGGATGCCACCGGCAGCAGACCTAACATTCTGCGTGCGGACGACAACGTACCTCGTATTCGCCGTTACCTTCGTAGTCGTTGGGCCGACTTCTTCAAAGATTAGATTTACCCGACCCTCAAGGCTCATTCTCCTGTCTAAAAAAAAGAGGCCGACGGCAGGCTTCAGGATTTCATAATTCTGCTGAGCCTTTGCACCCGCAAAATCGTACGTGCGTTCGCCTTGCGCGTTCTTGACAAATGACGTAATACGACCGCAATCAATATATCTCTCAGGATCACCGGTATAGCTGACATTCATCAATCCCGATGCCTTGTCTAAATTGTTGATAACGAAAAACTGCTTGCCTAAAGCGGGAACGCTAGCAGCCCAGACAGCATCTCGGCTTTTCTCAACGATCTTGATGTTTTGTCCGGGAACGGCGGATGTTGAGGGCCGTATGTAGCACTTTGCCGGCACACGCGGCGAGCAGGACGGCAGACGAAAGTGCTATGAGAACTGGGCGCAAAAGTTTTCTCCCTACGGTGACA
>NCCT01000035.1 GCA_002279795.1 Hydrogenophilales bacterium 12-61-10 | reverse complement strand
GGGCTGGAACGCCAGGTGCGGCACACGGTGATGGGGGTCGGCGGTGTGAAGCCGCGTGACGTCGACGAGGTCGGCGACCACGGCGGAGGCGGTCGGCTCGGCGCCGGCGCCGGCGCCGTAATACAGCGTCGGCCCGACTGCATCGCCCAGCACCAGCACGGCGTTCATCGCGCCGTCGACGTTGGCGATCAGGCGGCGCTCGGGGATCAGCGTCGGATGCACGCGCAGCTCGATGCCGTTTTCGGCACGACGCGCGATGCCCAGCAGCTTGATTCGATAGCCGAGTTCCTCCGCGTACTTCACGTCTTCGCGCGTGAGTTTGGAAATGCCTTCGGTATAGGCCTTGTCGAACTGCATCGGGATGCCGAATGCAATCGCCGACAGGATGGTGAGCTTGTGCGCGGCGTCGATGCCTTCGATGTCGAAGGTGGGATCGGCCTCGGCGTAGCCCAGGTCTTGTGCCTGTTTCAACACGTCTTCGAACGCCGCGCCCTTGTCGCGCATTTCGGTGAGGATGAAGTTGCTGGTGCCGTTGATGATGCCGGCCAGCCACTCGATGCGGTTGGCGGTGAGGCCTTCGCGCAGCGCCTTGATGATGGGAATGCCGCCCGCGACCGCCGCCTCGAACGCGACCATCACGCCCTTGGCCTGCGCAGCGGCGAAGATTTCGTTGCCGTACTTGGCGACCAGATGCTTGTTGGCGGTGACCACGTGCTTGCCGTTGGCGATCGCCTGCAGCACCAGTTCGCGCGCCGGCTCCAGGCCACCGATCAGTTCGACCACGATATCGATTTCGGGATCGTCGACCACGTCGAACGGATTGATCGTCAGCGGCAGATCGCCTGCCAGCAATTTAGCTTTTTCAAGGTCACGCACCGCCGCACGCACCACGCGGATTTCGCGCCCGGCGCGCCGGGTGATTTCTTCAGCATTGCGGCGCAGCACGGTGAGCGTGCCGCCACCGACCGTTCCCAGGCCCAGCAGGCCGACGTTGATGGGTTTCATTAAATAGTCTCTGTCAAAAAATGGATATCAACGATGCACGCGGTTGCGGTCGAGGAAGCGGCTCATGCGCGAAATCGCTTCGGTCAAATCTTCTTCATGCGGCAGGAACACGACCCGGATGTGGTCCGGATGCACCCAGTTGAAGCCGCTGCCCTGCACCACCAGCACGCGCTCTTCTTCCAGCAGGTTGAGGATGAATTTCTGGTCGTCGTGGATGGGGTACATCTTCGGATCGAGGCGCGGAAAAAGATACATCGCGGCCTTCGGCTTGAAGCACGTCACTCCGGGAATCAGCGTGAGCAGTTCATGCGCCAGATCGCGCTGGCGCGTCAGCCGCCCGCCCGGTGCGACCAGGTCGTTGATGCTCTGGTAGCCGCCGAGCGCGGTCTGGATCGCATACTGCCCGGGCACGTTGGAACACAGGCGCATCGACGCCAGCATGTTCAGGCCTTCCAGATAGTCCCGCGCATGGCGCTTGTCGCCCGACACGATCAGCCAGCCCGAGCGGTAGCCGCAGGCGCGGTAATTTTTCGACAGGCCATTGAAGGTGACGATCAGCACGTCCTCTGCCAGCGAGGCCATCGAGGTATGGCTCGCTCCGTCGTACAACACCTTGTCGTATATTTCGTCGGCGTAGACGATGAGCTGGTGCTGCCGCGCGATGTCCAGGATCTCCAGCAGCAGTTCGGTCGGATACAACGCGCCGGTCGGATTGTTGGGGTTGATGACGACGATGGCGCGCGTGTTGGGCGTGATCTTGGCGCGGATGTCGTCCAGATCGGGCAGCCAGCCGGCGCCCTCGTCACACAGGTAATGACGCGGCTTGCCACCGCCGAGGCTCACCGCCGCAGTCCACAACGGGTAATCCGGTGCCGGCACCAGCACTTCGTCATTGTTGTTCAACAGCGCCTGCATCGACATCACGATCAGTTCGGACACGCCGTTACCAACATAGATGTCGTCGATCTGCACCCCGGCGATGCCCTTGCGCTGCGTCTCGTGCATGATCGCCTTGCGCGCGGAGAACAGGCCCTTGGAATCGCTGTAGCCCGAGGCATTCGGCAGGTTGACGATCACGTCCTGCACGATTTCTTCCGGCGCCTCGAAACCGAACGGGGCCGGATTGCCGATGTTCAGCTTGATGATGCGCTGGCCTTCCTCTTCCATCTGCCGCGCGCGCGCCATCACTGGCCCGCGGATGTCGTAGCAGACGCGATCGAGTTTGGTGGATTTATGGATGGTACGTAAGCGTGGCGTAGTGTCGGCCGTCACAGCGAATCCTTGTCAAGCTGCGTAAAATCAAGGCCATACAACACCTTGGTAAAGCGCTGGATTTTACCGGAGCCGCCCTGCCCGGGCAAACCCAAAGCCACCGCGCGCGCCTGCCATCCCACAATCTGCTAAGGTTTCCGCATGAAACTGCACCTCAACGCCGGCGCCGGCCAGAAACTGTTTACCGGCTATGACACCGATCATGTCCTGATCAATGAGCAACGCTTCGATTCCAGCCTGCTGCTTTCCGCGCAGGGCATCGAGATCGCGCCCTGGGCCGGACTGGAGTTTGATGCGCTCACCGCTGCGCATTTCGAGTGGCTGGCCCAGCACAAGCTGGACATTCTGCTGTTCGGCACCGGTACCCGCCTGCGCTTTCCGCATCCCTCGCTGACGCATGCCCTGACCGACGCGCGCATCGGCCTCGAAGTCATGGACATCGGCGCGCTGTGCCGTACCTACAATTTTCTTGCGACAGAAGGCCGGAGTGTCGGCGCAGCGCTGTTAATCGAGCCTGATCACCTGCCCTTGCTGTAGGGCAGTCACATCCCACGCCGGCGCGGCGGCGCGCAGTTCGGCCATGATCGCGGCTTCATTGCCGGGCTTGAGATGGGTGATCCAGACTTCGGGATGCACACTTAACCCCGCCAGCTCTGCCGCCAGCGAATCCGGCCAGTGATGCTGCGATTCGCGCGCAATGTCGGCAAGCGCGTTCTCGAACGAGGTTTCGATAATCAGATGGCGCAGGTCGGGGATGGCATTCAGGGCGGAGACGAAAGCCGCGCTTTGGGTGGTGTCGCCGCTGAAAACCAGGCTGCCTGCCGGGGTGCGAATCTGGATGCCGCAGGCCGGCACCACATGCTGCACTGGCAACGGGGTGAAGCTGCGCTGCCCCAGCGTGCACATAGCGCCCAGTGGCAAGGGATCGAAGCGCAACCACGGCGAAGCCACGCTGGGGATCGCGCGGAAATCCGGCCACAGGCGCCAGTTGAACAAGTCTTCGGCAAGAATCTCCAGCACCTCGGGCAACGCATGCACCACCACGGGTGAGGTGCGCTGCTCGCCCACGGCGTCGAGCAGCAACGGCAGCCCCAGCACATGATCGAGATGCGAGTGGGTGATGAAAACATGATCGATCGCCAGCAGTTGTTCAAACCTGAGCGTGGTGATGCCGGTTCCAGCGTCTATCAGGATGTCGTCGTCGACCAGGAACGAAGTGGTATGTCGCCCGCTGCCGATGCCGCCGCTGCAGCCCAGGATGGTGAGTTTCATGATCGGTCTTTTTCAGGGTTATTTGGTCGTGTAGACAAACACGCCATCCCAGTCGGCGGGCGGCGGTGCGGTGCGGAAATGCGCAATGCGCTCGAGGTAGATCGTGTAAAGGGTACGCGGCGCGCGTGCGTTGAGTGCGTCCAGCGCGACTTCTGCGGCATTCCAGTCCTGCGCCTGATAGCGCGCAAACGCCGCCTCGAACGCGGCAGCGTCGGCTTTCAGCGCGTCGGGCAAGCCCGCAACTGCGCCAAGCGGTTCATAAATCGCCACCGGCAAGGCCTTGCCCTTGACCCGAACCTCGTCGATTTTCATGAAGGCATGCTGCGGGTCGGCCTCGACCGTGGGCTGAGTGACAAGAATGCCGACGCCGTACTGCTTGGTGATGCCTTCGAGCCGCGAACCCAGGTTGACCGCGTCGCCCATCACAGTATAAGACTGGCGGAACTCCGACCCCATGTTGCCGACGCTCATGCGGCCGGTGTTCACCCCGACGCCGATTTTCACTTCGGGCCAGTTGCGTGCGGCAAACTCCTGATTGAGCTGCGGCAAGGCAGCCTGCATGTCGAGCGCGGTCTGTACCGCCCGGCTGGCGTGATCGCTGAAGTCTACCGGCGCGTTCCAGAACGCCATGATGGCGTCGCCGATGTATTTGTCGATGGTGCCGCGATGCTGCTGCACGATGCGGGTCATGGTCGACAGATAGGCGTTGAGCACGGCGGCAAGTTCGGCCGGCGGCAGCTTTTCGGAAAAATCGGTGAAGCCGCGTATGTCGGAAAACAGTACGCTCATCTCGCGCGACTGGCCTTCCATCGTGTAGTGCGCCGGGTCCAGGCTCATTTCAGCCGCCAGTTCGGGCGGCACATACTGGCCGAACAGCTTGGTCATCTGGCGCTTGCTGCGCGTCGTGGCAAAAAAACCGTACGCGGTATTCAGCGCATACAGCCCCGCCACGGTGAGCATCGGCGCCGCCATTGGCACCACCCAAAAACGCGACCAGGCTGCGGCATAGGCTGCCGCCAGCGCAGCGAGCATAACCAGCGTGGAGGCCAGCCCGACCAAGGGACCGAAGCCCAGCAGCACTGCGACCAGCAGCCCCCCCAGCAACAGCACAGCCAGCACGCGTACATCGTTGGCCCACGGCGGGGTCATGCGGGTCGTGCCGTCGAGCATGCCGGCGATCAGATGGGCGTGGATTTCCACGCCGGGAAACCGGTTGGAGAACGGCGTCACCCGCAAATCAGCCAATCCCGGCGCGGTCGATCCCAGCAGGACAATGCGGTTTTCGAGCTGCGCCAGCGGGGCTGTGCCTGCCAACACCGCGCCAGCTGAAATGTAGGGGAACGGCGCACCCGCGCGGTAGGGCACATGCACCGCGCCATTGGCGCCCAGCGGCACGCGCAGACCGCCGACCTCGATCCATGGGGTGACATAGCGCCGCCCCAGCACTTTGATTTGTTGTTCGCCCGCAGTCACCGGATCGCCGCCGAAAGCTACCCGCAAGGTGGAAGCGGACAAGGCCAGATAGGTGCCGGCACCGTAGGGCGTCAGCAATTGCATTTGCCGCGCCGTGCCGTCGGGGTCGGCGAGCATGTTGAAAAATCCTGCGCCTTGCGCCGCATCCTGGAATACCGCCTGATTCGCGCCATAGCCCGTGGGTGCGCCCTCGCCCATGGCCACCGGCAACGAGGGCGGCGGCAAGCGGCCGGTTTTGGCATCGCCCGATCCGGCAGGAATGAAGTAATACCCGAGTGAAACCGGTCGGTCAGCGAGCGCTTGGGCAAAGCGGGCGTCGTAGTCGAGGCGTGGCGCAATCTGCTTGAGCACAGCCTGGAAATCACGATTTCCAGCTAGCTCGTGCTGCGCGATCCGCTTCAGGGAGTCCAGGCCGGAGCTGGTATCGGGTTCGGCAAACACCACGTCGAACCCGACCGCCGCCACGCCATAGCGATCGAACAATTGATCGACCAGCACGGCCATCTGGTCCCGGTTCCAGGGCCAGCGGCCCACGCTTTTCAGGCTGGCTTCATCGATATCCAGGATGGCGATGCGGTCGTCCGGGCCGGACGGTGCCGTCCATCTCAGCACGCTGTCGTATAGCCAGGCTTCTGCGCGCTGCATCGGGGCGATCACGATCAGCCCCGATGCATGCGCCGCCATCAGCACAACGAACAGCGCCGACAGCGCAGCCTGCGCCAGTCTCGACGACAGACGCCTCACCGGATGCGATAAAAGCGGCTGGCCAGGTCTTTGCCCTGCACCGCGTCAAAGTGCCCGCCGACCGACTCGCCCAGGGTGGCCAAACGGTCGGCCGGGTGCGGGTGCGTTTTGTACAGCAGGCTGGTGCGCTCGTCTTTGGCCGGCAGTGCGGCCAGATCCTGCAACACATCGGGCAAGCCCCACGGGGTATAGCCGGCCCGCGCCGCATAGGTCATGCCGACACGATCCGCCTCGAACTCGGCACTCTTGTCGAGTCCGCGCGCCAATATTTCTGCGCCGTTGCCGATCAGGTTCTGCACCACCTGATCGCTGCTTTTCGCCTTGCTGCTGGCCACCTGCCCCAGTGCGCTGATCAGGCTGGACTGCTTGAGCACCTTGAGATGGTGACGCTGCGTGACATGGGCGATCTCATGTCCCAGCACCCCGGCCAGCTCGGCCTCGTTGTTAAGCCGCCGATACAGCCCCTTGGTCACGAACACGTAGCCGCCGGGCGCTGCGAAAGCGTTGATATCTTCGGTATCGAGCACGCCAAAATGCCAGACCCGCTCCTTGCTCCCGCTTTGCAACGCCACCCAGTTGCCCACCTGGTTGACGTAGCGCTGAAGCTTGTCGTCGCGCACCAGCGGCACTGCGCCCAGCAGGTCTCCCGAAACCTGCTGGCCGATGCGACTTTCCTGCTCGGGCGTGTAATCGCCAAACAGGGCAAAACCGAGCTGGTTGACATCCAGCTGCTGCTTGGCCGGCGCAGGCGCGGCCGTGGCGGGCTGGGCTGCCGGCTGCGGTTCGGGCTGGCTCGACTTGTTCAACTCCTGGTTCAGGCGATCTTCCAGCATTTTTCCCAGGTCAAATCCACTTGCCGCGCCGCTCAAAAGCAGCATCGACAATGCCAGTGCAAGGTGTTTGGTGTTCATTGGTCGTTCTCCCATGAGGATGAAGGCGTCTTCGCGGGCTGCGGTTTGGCGGGAACCGGCAGCTTGATCGCAACCAGACCCGCCTGACGCGCGAAGCTCCTGCCCTGCGCCTCCGTCACGCGCACGCTGTCCAGCCGGGCCAGCTCAGACGCGTTAAAAGTCGCTTTTTTGAGGTCTTCTTCGTTCAGGCCGCGCAAGCCCGCCACCGCGACCACACGGCTGGGATCGGAACGGTTGGTAGCCGCGCCCACCACATCGCCCAGGCCATTGCCGCGCAGACCGCCGGCACCGACGCGCACCGACAGCAAGCGCACCCAGCCGGTTGTTCTGCCCGAGCTGACGCGCAGCCAGCCGCCCTGCTTGGCGAGCACATTGAGCGTGGTCCCCTTGGCGACCGTCCCCGCCACCGGGGCTGTCGCGCGTGGCTGGCTATACAACTTGTCGGTGCGCAACACCGTACCGGACGCGGCCAGCGCAGACGCCGTCGTCGCAACCAGCAGCAGCAAGGCTGCCGGAATAAAATGAGGTTTCATCGTGCGTTTCTCCATTAATTTGGCAAAACTGTATGGCCCGCCTCGCAAGGAGGCAAGCCGCATTGAAAGCGTTAAGATACTGCGATGAATTTCCTTGCGGCATCCATCGAATCGCTCGGCGCCAAAATCGTCAGGATATTGACCGTTGGCTATGGGTTGCTCGCCTTTCTGACCGAGGCCCTGTCAGCGCTGCTCGACCGCAACACCTGGAACCGCGCCACCTTCGACGTGATAGTCAAGCAGGTTTATTTCACCGCGGTGCAGATTCTGCCGGTCTTTCTCACCTATGTGCTGGTGATCTCCTGGCTCATGATCACAATCATTCTCACCACGGCCCGCGACTTCGGGCTGGGCCAGTTCGCCAGCGAAATGACCATCCGGGTGCTGGTACTCGAATTGCTGCCTTTCCTCACTGCACTGTACATCGCCTTGCGCTCGGGCAGTGCGATCAACACCGAAATCGCGCTGATGCGGGTCAACAACGAACTGGACGCCCTGGCGCATTGCAAAGTTCCGCCGATGCCGTTCGAGTTTCTGCCGCGCCTGATCAGCGGCGTGATTTCAGTGGTCGCGCTGGCCAGTCTGGCTTGTCTGATCGCAGTAATGCTGGGCTATCTGGCAATTTATGGCTTGAACACCTCCGGATTCGAGTACTACACCCGCACCATCTCGAAAATCCTGGATTTCAAAATCATGGCCGGACTGTTTCTCAAGTGCGCGCTGTTCGGGCTGGCTGTCACGCTGATCCCCATTACGGCCGGTCTGGAGACCCCCAAAAAGCTGTTCATGGTGCCGGTCTCGGTGTTGCGCGGCATGATGAAAGTGTTTTTCGCCATCATGGTGATCGAGGTGGTGTCATTAGCGCTCAAATACATCTGACGTCGTTTGCCGACCGCGCTGCGCTGATGGCGTCCGTTGCCGAACTGGACGACGCGGTGGCACGGGTCGCGCTCGAGTTGCCGTTGCGCGCTAATTTGTCCGCGCTCGACAACATTGCCCTCATCCCGCTGTACCAGCGTCATTACGACGCGGCTGAAGCCAGTCGCCAGGCGCACGCTTTGCTGGCACAACTGGGATATGCCGAGATCGCCCCGCTGCGCGACCCGGACATGACTCCCGCGCAGCGTTTCGTCACCCAACTGGCGCGGGCGCTGATGCTCAAGCGCCCGCGACTGGTCATCGACCGTCCCGGCGCCATCCTCTACGATGTGCCCTATCCGCATTTCATCCGCCAACTGGCCAGCCAGGGCGACCTGACCGGTACGTGGGAAATTTTCGACTTCAGCTGGAATCAGACGCTTTATTCAGAATGAACACATTTCATTTCAAGGTGGGGTTGTTTACCTTGGCCACCTTCCTGCTCGGTACCGCTTTTCTGGCGTATCTGCTCTACGCGCGCGGCTATTTTGAAAACACCTACCGGCTGCAGCTCGCCGCAGCCACGGCCGATGGCGTCGTACCCGGCGTGCCGCTGGTTTTTTCGGGCATTGAAATCGGCCAGGTCACATCGCTGGGCCTGAACGAAAACGGGGGCATCGTGATCCAGGTCGAACTGCCGGAACGCCATGCCAAATGGCTCAAGCAAGACAGCATCTACACGCTGGACAAGCCCTTGATCGGCAGCGTCAAAATCAGCGTCGACTCGGGCGATCTCGTTGGCGCCGCCTTGCCTGAGAACTCCACCATGCTGCTGCTCACACCGGACATCAACAAGGAAATCCCGGTGCTGATCGCACAGGTCAAGGCCATTCTCGCCAATGTCGAGCACCTCACCCGCAAGGAAAGCGACGTCAACGCCACACTGGCGAACCTCAAGACAGTGACCGGGCGCATGACTGGCGAATACGGCATGCTCGAAGGCGTGCTCGGCAGCCCGCAAAACGCTCGCGCCGTGACCGAGTCGCTCGACAAGACCCGTGCGCTGATGACCAAACTCGACTCGCTGACCGCCAAAACCGATCAGTGGCTGTTTGCCCGCGACGGCGTGGCCGACAGCACCCGTGAATCGCTGGCGCAAGTCCGGCTCATGCTTGACGATGCGCAGTCCAGCCTGAAAAAAGCCGACGCGCTGATGACGAACGCAGTGGCCATTTCGGCCGACGTCAAGGCCGGTACGCAGGACATCGCCGCCCTGCGTGCCGAGATCGACGACGCCGTGCGCAAAGCCAATGCCCTGGTCAACGAAATCAACAAGCTGTGGCCGTTCGCGCGCGATCCCGAGGTCAAGCTGCCATGAAGTCCCTGCTCGCTATTGTCAGTCTGGCACTGCTCGCCGCCTGTGGCAGCAATCGACCGGTACCCGACTGGAAGGTCGATGCGGCAGATTTGATCGAGCGCTATCAAAAGCACGCGCTGCTGGGCGAAAACACCCTGGCCGAACGGTATTTCCAGCAGGCGATCGCGGCCACCGGCGGCGCCGGCCGTGTGACGGAAACAGCACAGCTGTGGCTGGTTCACTGCGCCACCCGCCGCGCCATGCTGATCGACGACAGCTGCAACGATTATGTCGAACTGGCCCGCCTCGAGCCCCACGCGGAAAATGCCGCTTATTTCCGGTTTCTGACCCTGCGCTGGGAATTGGTCGATATTGCCCTGCTGCCGAAGCAGCACCAGCGACTGGTCAGCGCTCCGGCAGCCGCGCGGCCGGGTCTGCTCGCCACAATCGACGACCCCCTGGCACGCCTGCTTGACGCCAGTTTGCTCGTCATGCGCAAGGAGGCAGACAGGCAGACGCTTGATCTGGCGACCGCTACCGCCTCCGACCAGGGCTGGCGCCAGCCGCTGCTGACGTATCTCAAACTCCAGCAGCAACAGGCCGCCACGCGCGGCGATGCAGCCGAGCTCGCACGGCTTGCCCAGCGCATCAGCCTGGTCGAACAAAGCCTTGAAGCGCGGCCATAAAGCCCGGCAGTCCGCTGCATCGGTAAAAATTCGCTGCTGGGTTGTTGAAAAACCGTCGATTGCATTGACAAGCCAACAACGCATCGTTACCTTGCTGGGTCGAAGCGTCTAGCGCCTTCGTAATCTACCAAGCTGTACCCAATACTTAAATGGAGGAGTCCCATGAAATACGCATCGATCGCTCTGGCCACCCTGGCCGTTTTCTCAACTGCGGCTCACGCCGCTCCTGCCCTGATGAATGCCGAGTGGACCGCGCAAGCGTGTGAAGCCTGGAACAAGGATTCCACCCTGACCACGGGTCTGGGCGACAAATGGATCAAGAACGACGGCGGCCGCGGCCACAAGATCATTCATCTGTACCGTACCGACTGCGGCGAAGCCACGCAGACCGAGTTGAAAATCGTGCCAAAAGATGGCAAAGCCATGTGTGCCTACGGTGGCGCGGTTCAAACCACCAAAATGGAATATGCATACGACTACACCATGCACGCCACGACCGAGAAGTGGACCGAAATGGGTGCGGGTGAATATGGCCCGATGAAAGCCATGATGTTCGGCCGCCTCAAGTTTGTCGGCCCTAAAGTCGAAGCGATGACCGTGATGGGTCCGTTTGAGACCTTCCTGAAATTGCCGGGCAAAGTTGCATTCGACAAGGCATGCCCTGCTAAGTAAGCGCTCATCGCCACAAAAAAAGCCGGGGGTTCCCCGGCTTTTTTACGTCCATGCAAGATGGAAGATGATCAATGTACGGTTCCGGTTTTTACGTCGAGCGGTCGTCCATTCTGGATTTCTTCGGGCGTGGCATCGCGAATGTCGATGACGTTCACCAGACAGGTCACCGTTTGACCGGCCAGCGAAGGGTTGCCGTCCAGGGTGAGCTGGCCATTCTCGATGGCGGTGACATAAAACACCTTGGTCTCGCCCGACTCGTTCTCGAACATGACTTCTGCCCCCACCCGGCGAAATTCCGGTGGCACGTTTTCGATGTCATCAACGAACATCAGGCTCTCGTCACGCTCGCCATATCCCTCTGCGGGCAACAACTTGATTTCGATCCGTTCACCGATCGTGCGTCCTGCCACGGCCGACTCGATGGCGGGCAAAATACCGCTGTTGGCGCCCTGCACATAGCCAACCGGAACATCATGCTGCTCAACAACCATGCCGCGCTGATCCAAAATGGAATACGTTATATAAACAAGTTTATGAGGTGCTACGGTAACCATGCTGTCTCATCCTGAACCGTCTGAAAGGGGGGGGCTGCGCATGCTCTGACAAGCATCCGCACCGCTACCTTATGATACCTTTGATGTTCGCCCTGCATACTGCCTGAAGATGACTCCGCTCAAACAACTCCCTGCCTGGAAAATACTCGAACAGCACTTCAAGTCGATGCGCGCGTTCGACATGCGCACAGCGTTCCGCGAAGACGCTCATCGCTTCGATCATCTGTCGCTGCGCTGCGGCAACCTGCTGCTCGATTACTCGAAAAACCGCATCACCGCCGACACGATGAGTCACCTGATGCAGCTGGCGCGCGAATCCGATCTGGAAGGCATGCGCAATGCCATGTACAGCGGCGAGCGCATCAATTTCACGGAACGCCGCGCGGTGCTGCACATGGCGCTGCGTGCGCCGACTCGACCCCGCCTGATGGTGGAAGGCGTCGATGTCGAGCATGAGGTGTCATTGGTGCTCAAGCGGATGCAGCACTTTGTCGAGTCCGTGCATAACGGCAACTGGCGGGGACATACCGGTAAGCCGATTCGCGACGTGGTCAACATCGGCATCGGCGGCTCGGATCTCGGCCCGGCCATGGTGTGCGCCGCGCTCGATCATTACGCGCTGGAAAGCGTGCAGGTGCATTTCGTTTCCAACCTGGATCCCGCGCACCTGGCCACCACGCTCAAACACCTCGATCCTGAAACCACGCTTTTCATCGTCGCCTCCAAAACCTTTACCACGCTGGAAACCCTGGCCAACGCCAATTCGGCCAAAGCCTGGTTGCTGGCTGCGTTGCGTGCCCCTGCCGCGGTTGCCCGTCACTTTGTCGCCCTGTCGACCAACGCGGAAGCGGTCGAAGCGTTCGGCATCGATCCGGACAACATGTTCATTTTCTGGGACTGGGTCGGCGGTCGCTACTCGCTGTGGTCGGCGATTGGCCTGTCGATCGCGCTGCAAATCGGCTGGGGCAACTTCCAGGCGCTGCTGGCCGGTGCGCATGCGATGGACGTGCATTTCAAGGAAGCGCCGCTTGAAGCCAACATGCCGGTCATCCTCGGCATGCTGGGTATCTGGTATGCCAACTTCTGGGGAACCGACACCCACGGCATTTTTCCCTACGACCAGCGGCTCAGACTGCTGGTGCCGTTCCTGCAGCAGCTGGACATGGAATCAAACGGCAAGAACGTCAATCGCGCCAACCGCCTGGTCAATTACAACACCGGCCCCATCGTCTGGGGAGCGCCTGGCACCAATGGCCAGCACGCCTTTTTCGAGCTGATCCACCAGGGCACCCGACTGATTCCAACCGATTTTCTGATGGCCGCGGTCAACCACACGCCGCTGGCCGACCAGCACGAATGGTTGCTGGCCAACTGCATGGCGCAATCCGAGGCGCTGCTCAAAGGCAAATCGCGCGCAGTGATCGAAGCCGAACTGATTGCCCAGGGCATGAGCCGCGAAGCCGCCAAGGCGCTGGCGCCGCACAAGGTCTTCCCCGGCAATCGTCCCAGCAATACCCTGCTCTACCAGAAGCTCGATCCCCATACCTTGGGCATGCTGCTCGCGCTGTATGAACACAAGATATTCGTGCAGGGCATCGTCTGGCAGATCAACAGCTTCGACCAATGGGGAGTCGAGCTCGGCAAGCAACTCGCACCGCCGATTCGCGCCGCGCTGAGTTCGGTGCGCGCTGTCGGCGAGCACGACGGCTCCACCCAAGGCTTGATCGCCGATATCCGCCGCCGGCGCGGACTCAGTACCTGACGCGCACCCGGTAGGTCAGGGTCGTCTGGCCCCCGGCGGGCACCGCCACTTTCCACTCGGCGGTGCCGGACGCCACTTTGGAGTGCGCCTGCGATTCGCTCAACATTGCCCAATCGCCTGGCATCGGTTCGCGCACGATCACGCTCACCGCTTCGGACTTGGCATTTTTCAACACGATTTCATAAGCCGACTCGAACACGTAGTTGTAGCGCCCCGTCCCAGCCAGTTTCTGAAAGGCGGTCTGCTTCTTGTCCGCCGTCACATCAAACGCATCGCCCAGCTTGAGCCGAACGGTTTCGTTCTTCGGCGTGTGATCGATGCGATCCTCGCCGACGAATAGCGCGTTTCCCTGGCTGTCTTTCTTGTAGACACGAATGACGCCCTTGGGCAGCGGAATGCCCAGCCCCTCGCCCTTGTTCTGAAAATCAACGAACACGCTCACTTTGAGCTTCTGGCCGATTTCGCCGTGCTGCCCTGAGTAGTAATAGTCCGCTCCCTGCAGCAGAAACATCTTGTGCACCGGCACCCGCGCCGCCGACATCAGGGCAACTTGCTTGGTCTGGTTGTCTGCCACGGTCGTCGGCCGCTGCAAGGTATACAGGTGGTATTCGAACAGCGATTCCTGCTGCATTTCGGCCGCATCCGCCACCTTGGCCGCCATCGTCATCATCGCGCGCGGCGCGGACTGTTCGTCGCGCACCCGGTTGAGATCGCCCGCCACCAATTGCAATTTGGCATTGGGGTACGCCGCGCCACTCTGGTTGTTCAGCGTCACCCAGCCATTCAAGTCCAGCTGGTTCTCGCTGGCGTTGAGTTCGGCCACGTAATCTGCGCGCCATGACAGGCCGCCGGTCAGGTAGGACAATTCCAGGTCCTGTATTCCCGCGACAGCATTAACCAGAGAAATTACCAGCGTCGGCTTGTCGCGCAGCGTGTCGGGCACGCTCGGGAAAACCAGTCGTCCCGGCACCCCGGTTTCGATTCGGTCGGAAAATTTGAGCACCACACCATTCTGGGTCGACAACACCGTGGCGGTTTCCCGGGTTTCAACGCCCGTGGCAGGATTCACCCTGATGACGTCCAGTTCGCGCCCGACATACTTTTCCAGCAGCTTCTGCGGGGTCAGCAGGTCGAAATCGAAGTTCTGCTCCTGTAAACGGAATCCGGCCGGATTCGACATATTGCGCAGTTGCGCGGTTTCCGGACGCATCTGCGCCGACACTTCACGCCATGCCAGCTGATTCAGCTCGCGGTCCAGTTTGACTCGCCGCGCATCCTTAACCAGCGCCAGGTTGTCGTTGTATATCGTCACCGCCACCGCATACTGGTCGGACTGCGTGCTCACCCACTCTTCACGCGGCGCCGCCCAACTGGCGTTCAAGGCCGTCATCAAGCCCGCTGCCAGCACACTCACGCAGTACTTATTCGACATGTGATTCTCCATAACGCCTGGTGGCAATCGGCGTATCTTGACCGATGCGCGCCGAAAAGGGTTCACCGCGCTAAAATGAAACCAACCTTCACCCGCATGCCCGACATGACAATCGACGACTCTCTTCCGCCCCGCATCGTCGGTGGTGGAATCAATACCCGCGAATCCGAACAGCCTGTGGTCGTCACGCAAATGCTGGGCATTGACGACAGCGAACCGGTTCGTGAGGAAGCGCTGCGCGCGCGCTTTCTTTCGTTCGACCCGCTGTTCGACTCGGCCTCCAATCTGGTCGCGCATCAACTGGTTCTGCGTGGCCGCCTCACAGCGGCCGACGCTCCGCCCGAGCTGCAGCAAATGGACGAGGACATGCTGCTGACGGGGCTCTATTCGCTCATCCAGAGCAATCTGACGGGCACGCTGCCCTTGCTGGTGCAAATCAGCGAGAGCGTGCTATTCAGCGATATTCCCAAACAACTCAACCACCGCCAGCTGGTCTGGCGCATCAACATAGAGAACGAACAGCATCTGGCACGCGCCCTCGCATTGCAGGACGCCGGCCTGACATTCTGCCCAGCACTCAACCGCGCGCATCCCGTCGTGAAGGAAAGCGCATCCGCCTGGCGCTACCTGGCTTGCAATGCCAACGACAATCCGCCCAGCGTTGCCGCACGTCCAGTCGTCGAAGGGGTACGCCACGCCCATACTCAGGCCCACTGGCCCGAACACGCCTGGTTCAAGGGCAGTTTTTTCAGTGGCGACACTCAGCCTGCAGACGGTTCGCGCGAACTGGCCTTGCAACTTGATCTATTGGGGATTGCCCTGCGCAGTTCACTCGATACATTGATCCAGTTTGTGCAACTGAACCCCGAAATGGCACCGCGCCTGCTTGCCATCGCTCATTCCCAGGTCGGCGGCATGAGCCGGCCTGCCGAATCGGCGGCCCACGCACTGATCATGCTGGGCCCCCAGCGCGCCAGTCGCGTCGCAGCGTTGCTTGCGCTGACCGGCACGCATCCCACCGAAGCCACGCGTCATTACGCGATTACTGCCCTGACGCGCGCGCTGTTCCTGGGCAAAATCACCCGTCTGAGCGCATCGGCCGAGAATGCGGCCGAGGCTTTTGAAATCGGCCTGCTCTCGACCGCCTCGCATGCCTTGTCCCTGCCGCTGGAAAGCCTCATCCGCAAGCTGGGCCTGTCTGCCCATTGCGCGCGCGCGCTCAGTGCGCACGACTCGGCAGAAGGCGCCATGCTGCAACTCGCTCATGCCTGCGAAAGCAACGACGTCGATACCTTGGCGGCCTATGCCCAGCAACTGGATATCCCGCTGCACCAGATCTCCGTGGCCTACCTCGACGCACTGATTGCCGCCTCGGCGCTCGACGCCGCCCTGCAATAAACCGGCGTCTGAACCGGAGACTGAATCCGGCGGTCGGGTAACGTAAAATGGCGGTTTTTGCGCGACCGCCCCATGCACCCCACCCTGGTTTTCGACATTGAAACCATTCCCGATCTCACCGGGTTTTCCGCTGTCAACGGCATCGACATCAGCACCCTGCCGCATGCCGAGCTTACCGAAATGGCCCTGCTCGCCCGTCGCCAAAAAACCGGCAGCGACTTCATGCCGCATCACCTGCAGCGCGTCGTCGCCATCTCCTGCACTTTGCGCAACACAGACGCGCTCAAGGTCTGGTCGCTCGGCGAAGCGGACAGCAGCGAGGCCGAACTGATCCAGCAGTTTTACGACAGCATCGAGCACCACACGCCCCAACTGGTTTCATGGAACGGCGGCGGCTTCGACCTCCCCGTGCTGCATCACCGCGCGCTGATTCATGGCGTCGCGGCGCCCCACTACTGGGATTGGGGCGACGACGACAAGGACTTCAAGTGGAACAGCTATCTCGGCCGCTACCACACCCGCCATCTCGACCTGATGGACGTGCTGGCGATGTACCAGCCGCGCGCCAACGCACCGCTCGACCAAATGGCCAAACTCTGTGGTTTTCCCGGCAAGCTGGGGATGGATGGCTCGCAGGTGCTGGACGCGTTTCAACGCGGTGAAATCAACGCCATCCGCAATTACTGCGAATCCGACGCAATGAACACCTGGCTGGTTTATCTGCGCTTCCAGAAAATGCGCGGCACACTGTCCGACTCCGCTTACGCAGCTGAAATCGAACTCACCCGCAGCACCCTCACCCAGCACAGCGCCCCGCACTGGCAGGAATTTCTGGCGGCCTGGGCATGAGCAAACAAACCAGCAACCAGATCGTCGACATCCTTTCGCTCGACCACGAAGGCCACGGCATCGCACGCATCGATAGCAAAGTCACTTTCGTCGATGGCGCACTGGCCGGCGAGCAGGTAGAGATCAACGTCTACCGCCAGCATGCCAAATACAACTCGGCCAATGCTGTCGCCATCCTCAAACCCAGCGCGCAGCGCACCTCGCCGCGCTGCCAGTATTTTGGTCGCTGCGGCGGCTGCTCGATGCAGCATCTGGAACCCAGCGCCCAGGTTGCAGCCAAGCAGCGCGTGCTGGAAGACAACCTCGCACACATCGGCAAGGTCAAGCCGGAGATCATCCTGCCCGCGCTGCACGGCCCGAGCTGGAACTATCGCTCCCGCGCGCGGCTGTCGGCGCGACTGGTCGACAAGAAAGGCGGCGTACTGGTCGGCTTCCGCGAAAAGCGTTCCAGCTACATCGTCGACATGACGAGCTGTGAAATCCTCACCCCCGACGTGTCCCGGCTGCTGCAACCGCTGCGCGAACTGACCGTGCAGTTTTCCAACGCCGACCGCATCCCGCAAATCGAAATCGCGGTGGGCGAGCACATCACCGTGCTGGTGTTCCGCCTGCTCGCCCCCTGGAGCGACGACGACGCCGTCAAGGTGCGCGCCTTCGCCGAACTGCATGGCGTGCAGATATGGGAACAAAGCAAGGGCCCCGAAACCGTCCGCCCGTTCTGGCCCGAAACCGCACCCGAACTCAGCTACAGCCTGCCCGAATTCGGCCTCACCATGCCGTTCAAGCCGATCGACTTCACCCAGGTCAATGTCGCCATCAACCGCGCCCTGGTGAGCCGCGCCATGCGCCTGC